>NZ_JBAWSW010000013.1:0-60341 GCF_037104745.1 Bacillus sp. FJAT-53060 | reverse complement strand
TCCGCAAGGAAGTAAGATCCCTGAAAGATGATCAGGTTGATAGGTCTGAGGTGGAAGCGTGGTGACACGTGGAGCTGACAGATACTAATAGATCGAGGACTTAACCTATATTCTAATGTGAAGCATGAACGTTGTTATCTAGTTTTGAGAGAATATTCTCTCCATCAGGTTTGGTGGCGATAGCGAAGAGGTCACACCCGTTCCCATACCGAACACGGAAGTTAAGCTCTTCAGCGCCGATGGTAGTTGGGGGTTTCCCCCTGTGAGAGTAGGATGCCGCCAAGCTTTATAAGGATCAGTTCCAGACGGAACTGGTCTTTTTTATGTTTTTGGGAGGTTTGACACCAGATAAATGTGGAAATAATATTGTTAGTTGAGCGATTATCTTGAAAAATCGATCGAAAAAATTTATAGTAAGATTAAGGTCAAATATAGTCAAAGTCAATGGAGGAGGAGGCGGAGTGGCACAAAATATTTCTGATATCATCGAGCAGTATTTGAAGGAAGTCTTGGATCAGAATAGTCGAGAAATATTAGAAATTAAACGCAATGAGATTGCAGATAAGTTTCAATGCGTACCTTCACAAATTAACTATGTTATCAATACACGCTTTACAAGCGAAAGAGGTTATATCGTTGAGAGTAAGCGTGGCGGCGGTGGCTATATCCGCATCATTAAAGTCAAAATGAATGATGAAGTCGATTTATTGAACAACATTACTTCCCAAATATATCATCGTTTATCACAGTCCTCATCTGATCATATCATCATGCGTCTTGTTGAAAACAACATTTTATCCGAAAGAGAAGCAAAGATGATGATCAGCGTCATGGACCGCTCTGTTTTGCACATTGATTTACCTGAACGAGATGAACTGCGGGCTCGTATGATGATAGCGATGTTAAATGCTTTGAAATTAAAGTAAAGCGGGTGAAAAGATTGATTTGTCAAGAATGCAATGAGAGACCAGCCACTTTTCACTTTACGAAAGTTATAAATGGAGAAAAACAAGAAATGCACATATGTGAACAATGTGCAAAAGAAAACAGTGATTCATATGCTATGAGTGGCAACCAAGGTTTCTCGATACACAACTTGTTATCAGGCCTATTGAATATTGATCCTAGCTTTCCAACGAGTGCTAACAAAGGATCATCTATTTTTCAAGAAGCGAGAGAAGTGGATCAATGTCCTAAGTGTGGCTTAACCTTTCAGCAATTCAGAAAAACAGGCCGTTTTGGCTGTGCAGAATGCTATCGCACATTTGATCAGTATCTAAACCCTTTATTACGGAAAGTCCATAGTGGAAATACGGTCCATAATGGAAAGGTCCCTAAGCGGATTGCCGGCAGTCTGCATGCCCGCAGGAAGCTTGAGTTAATGCAGCAAGAGCTGAAGCAGCTGATTAAACAGGAAGAGTTTGAAAAAGCAGCGGAAGTTCGAGATCAAATTCGTGCATTAGAGCATGAACAATCTCAGCAAAGGGAGGGAGATTAACGACATGTCGCTCCAGCATTTTATTCAAGACGCTTTAAGTAAATGGATGAAACAAAAAGGACCAGAAAGTGACATTGTTCTAAGCAGTCGTATTCGGCTAGCACGCAATCTAGAGCATGTTCGTTTCCCAACTCAGTTTTCTCAGGAGGAGGCTGAAGCTGTTCTCCAACAATTCGAGCAAAAGTTTGCAAGCCAAGAGGTGAAGGACATTGGAAACTTTGTTTTGATTCGAATGAATGAAACGCAGCCTTTGGCAAAGAGAGTACTTGTTGAAAAGCATTTGATTAGCCCCAACTTAGCAGAATCAAGATTTGGTGGCTGCTTGCTTTCTGAAAATGAAGAAATCAGTGTGATGCTGAATGAAGAAGACCATATTCGTATCCAATGCTTGTTCCCAGGTTTTCAGCTGGCCAATGCACTAAAAGCGGCTAATCAGGTAGATGATTGGATTGAAGAACAAGTGGATTATGCGTTTTCTGAAAAGCGAGGATACTTAACTAGCTGTCCTACCAATGTAGGAACAGGTATTAGGGCTTCGGTCATGATGCATTTACCAGCATTAGCCCTCACAAGACAAATGAATCGTATTATTCCTGCCATTAATCAATTAGGCCTTGTGGTGAGAGGAATTTATGGTGAGGGTAGCGAAGCAATAGGAAACATCTTTCAAATTTCAAATCAAATGACACTGGGTCAATCTGAAGAGAATATTGTAGATGACTTGAATAGTGTGACGGCTCAGCTCATTGAACAAGAGCGATCTGCACGAAAAGCATTATATCAAACATCTAAAATTGAACTTGAGGACAGAGTGTACCGTTCTCTAGGGATTTTGGCCAATTGTCGTATGATTGAATCAAAGGAGACGGCAAAATGTTTGTCAGATGTGCGGCTTGGAATTGATTTAGGTATCATTAAGGAGCTATCAAGTAATATACTGAATGAACTCATGATTTTGACTCAGCCTGGCTTCCTTCAGCAATATTCAGGAGGAGCCTTGGAGCCAAATGAAAGAGATATAAAACGAGCAGCAATTATTAGAGAAAGGCTGCGCTTAGAAATGCATTGGAATGGACAGGAGGATGAAACGATATGATGTTTGGAAGATTTACTGAAAGAGCTCAAAAGGTATTAGCACTTGCACAAGAAGAAGCCATTCGCCTAGGCCATAAAAATATTGGAACAGAGCACATTTTACTTGGTCTTGTTCGTGAAGGTGAGGGCATAGCTGCAAAAGCGTTAGAAGCACTGGGCCTTGTTTCAGATAAAATCCAAAAAGAAGTCGAAAGCTTGATTGGAAGAGGGCAAGAGGTGTCCCAAGCTATTCCTCATTACACGCCTAGAGCGAAGAAGGTCACGGAGCTCTCAATGGATGAAGCGAGAAAGCTAGGTCATTCCTATGTAGGGACTGAACATATTCTTTTAGGTCTTATTCGAGAGGGAGAGGGCGTTGCTGCCCGTGTCTTAAATAACCTGGGAGTGAGCTTAAATAAAGCACGCCAGCAAGTACTACAGCTGCTTGGCAGCAATGAAACTGGTGCATCTGCGGCAGGATCTAATAGCAATGCAAATACACCAACATTAGATAGCTTGGCGAGAGACTTAACAGCTATTGCGAAAGAGGACAGTTTGGACCCTGTCATTGGTCGAAGCAAAGAAATTCAACGTGTCATTGAAGTACTAAGCAGAAGAACAAAGAATAACCCTGTGCTGATTGGTGAGCCTGGTGTTGGTAAAACAGCGATTGCAGAAGGTCTTGCACAACAAATTATTCACAACGAAGTGCCTGAAATCCTGAAAGATAAACGAGTGATGACACTTGATATGGGAACCGTTGTAGCGGGCACGAAATATCGCGGTGAATTCGAGGATCGTTTGAAAAAGGTCATGGACGAAATTCGTCAGGCGGGAAATATCATTCTCTTCATTGATGAGCTTCATACACTGATCGGTGCAGGTGGAGCAGAGGGTGCGATTGATGCGTCTAATATTCTGAAACCATCCTTAGCACGTGGTGAGCTTCAATGTATCGGAGCAACAACGTTAGATGAGTACCGTAAATATATCGAGAAGGATGCTGCGCTTGAACGTCGTTTCCAACCAATTCAAGTTGATCAGCCGTCCGTTGATGAAAGTATTCAAATCTTAAGAGGACTTAGAGATCGTTATGAAGCGCATCACCGTGTGTCCATTACGGATGAAGCCATTGAGGCGGCGGTAAAACTGTCAGACCGCTATATCTCTGATCGTTTCCTTCCAGATAAAGCGATCGATTTAATTGATGAGGCAGGTTCGAAGGTACGCTTACGTTCATTCACTACACCGCCTAACCTAAAGGAATTAGAACAAAAATTGGATGAAGTGCGCAAGGAAAAGGATGCGGCTGTTCAAAGTCAAGAATTTGAAAAAGCAGCTTCCCTTCGTGATACAGAGCAGCGTCTGCGTGAAAAAGTAGAAGTGACAAAGAAATCGTGGAAAGAAAAGCAGGGACAAGAGAATTCAGAGGTATCTGTAGATGATATTGCGATGGTTGTCTCTAGCTGGACCGGAGTGCCTGTTTCAAAAATTGCTCAAACCGAAACAGATAAGCTTCTGAATATGGAACAATTGCTCCACTCTCGCGTCATTGGACAGGATGAAGCGGTTGTCGCTGTAGCGAAAGCAGTGAGACGTGCTCGTGCTGGCCTAAAAGATCCGAAACGTCCGATTGGTTCCTTTATCTTCTTAGGTCCAACAGGAGTTGGTAAGACTGAGCTTGCAAGAGCACTGGCCGAGTCTATTTTCGGTGATGAAGAAGCGATGATCCGTATTGATATGTCTGAATACATGGAAAAACATTCTACTTCAAGACTTGTTGGATCACCTCCAGGTTATGTTGGCTATGATGAAGGTGGTCAGTTGACTGAAAAAGTGAGAAGAAAACCGTATTCTGTCGTGCTTTTAGATGAGATTGAAAAGGCGCATCCTGATGTGTTTAATATCTTACTGCAAGTGTTAGAAGATGGTCGTCTCACTGATTCTAAAGGGCGTACAGTGGACTTTAGAAATACCATTTTGATTATGACTTCTAACGTTGGAGCTAGCGAACTGAAGAGAAATAAATATGTCGGATTTAACGTGCAAGATGAAAGTCAAAATTATAAAGATATGAAAGGCAAAGTCATGGGCGAGTTGAAACGTGCGTTTAGACCGGAATTCATCAACCGTATTGATGAAATCATTGTCTTCCACTCGCTTGAGAAGAATCATCTAAAAGAGATCGTGTCTCTCATGTCTAATCAATTGACAAAACGATTAAAAGAGCAAGATCTTTCCATAGAATTGACGGAAGCAGCAAAAGCGAAGATTGCCGACGAAGGTGTAGACCTTGAGTATGGCGCTCGTCCGTTAAGAAGAGCGATTCAAAAGCACGTTGAGGATCGTCTTTCTGAGGAATTGCTAAAGGGCAATATTGAAAAGGGTCAACAAATCATATTAGATGTTGAAGATGGAGAAATTGTCGTAAAAGCAACGGCAGCCACGAACTAATATAGTAAGAAAAAGGTGTGAGGCATACCAGTGAGTTGTATGCCTCCCTTTACTTATTTTCTGACCAGTATAAGGAGTTGTATTCTTCAATCTATGGCAAAGACAAAATCAAAATATATATGCCAATCGTGCGGTTATGAGTCAGCAAAATGGATGGGGAAATGCCCCGGATGCGGCACATGGAACAGTATGACAGAAGAAGTCGTCCGTAAAGAGCCGCCAAATCGTCGAAGTGCTTTTAACCATTCTGTTCAAACTATTCAAAAACCTTCACCTATATCTACAATTGAAACATCAGAAGAACCCCGAATTAAAACGAATTTAGAAGAATTTAACCGAGTATTAGGAAGTGGAATTGTCAGAGGTTCTCTGGTGCTAATTGGCGGAGACCCTGGAATTGGGAAGTCCACACTATTGCTACAAGTATCAGCGCAACTCTCAGACCAAAATCAGAATGTGTTATACATATCTGGTGAGGAGTCCATTAAACAAACGAAGCTAAGAGCAGACCGCCTTGGTATTGAAAGTGCCTCTTTACATGTTTTGGCTGAAACCGATATGGAGTATATCACGTCTGCTATACAAGAGATGAAACCCGCTTTTGTTGTGGTGGATTCGATTCAAACTGTTTATCAAAGCGATATTACGTCAGCTCCTGGATCTGTTTCTCAGGTGAGGGAATGTACAGCGCAACTGATGAAGATTGCTAAGACAAATGGTATCCCCATTTTTATCGTTGGTCACGTGACCAAAGAAGGCTCAATCGCAGGGCCACGACTTTTAGAGCATATGGTCGACACGGTTCTTTATTTTGAAGGGGAGCGGCATCATACGTTTCGCATCTTACGAGCAGTGAAAAACCGATTTGGTTCAACGAATGAATTAGGGATCTTTGAAATGAGAGAGGAAGGGCTCTCGGAAGTTTTAAACCCATCTGAAATCTTCTTAGAAGAGCGATCAGCGGGTGTATCTGGTTCTTGTGTTGTTGCTTCAATGGAAGGAACAAGACCCGTTCTTGTGGAGATACAAGCATTAATTTCGCCAACCAGTTTTGGGAATCCACGGAGAATGGCCACAGGCCTTGATCATAATCGTGTGTCATTGCTAATGGCAGTTTTAGAAAAACGTGTAGGGCTGCTGCTGCAAAACCAAGATGCGTATTTAAAGGTCGCAGGCGGTGTAAAGCTAGATGAACCAGCGATTGACTTGGCCATTGCCGTCAGTATTGCATCAAGCTTTAAAGACGCAGCGCCGCATCAAGCGGATTGCTTTATTGGAGAAGTCGGTCTGACGGGAGAAGTCAGAAGAGTATCCAGAATTGAACAGCGTGTGCAGGAAGCTACTAAACTAGGATTTAAGCGAATGTTTATCCCTCAGGCGAATATAGATGGATGGAAAAAGCCGGGAGGGATTGAGTTAGTCGGCGTAGAAAATGTAGCGGAGGCACTTCGTATTTCATTAGGGGGATCATAGAAATGGAAAAAGAGAAAAAAGGAGCGAGAGAAGTCGATCTCTTAGATATCGTACAGTTTGTGGCACCAGGGACACCTCTGCGGGCAGGGATTGAAAACGTCCTGAGAGCTAATACGGGCGGGCTCATTGTTGTTGGTTATAACGACAAAGTCAAAAGTGTGGTAGATGGAGGATTTCACATTAACTCTGCCTTCTCCCCAGCACATTTATATGAATTGGCCAAGATGGATGGGGCCATTATTTTAAGCGATTCTGGTCAAAAAATTTTGTATGCTAATACACAGCTGATGCCAGATGCCACCATTCATTCATCAGAAACAGGCATGAGACACCGAACGGCTGAACGTGTAGCCAAGCAGACAGGCTGCTTAATCATTGCCATTTCTGAACGGAGAAACGTCATTACCTTATACCAAGGGAATCGTCGTTATACGTTGAAAGATATCGGTTTTATTTTAACGAAGGCCAATCAAGCAATACAAACACTTGAGAAATATAAAACCATTTTAGATCATGCCATTTCTGCGTTAAGCGCCCTAGAATTTGAAGAGCTTGTCACCTTTGGTGATGTACTATCCGTGCTGCATCGCTATGAAATGGTGCTCAGAATCAAAAATGAAATCAATATGTATATCAAAGAGCTTGGAACAGAAGGACACTTGATTCGTCTTCAAGTCAATGAGCTGATTACAGATATGGAGCAGGAAGCGGCTTTATTTATTAAAGATTACGTGAAAGAAAAGATCAAAGATCCATATGTTTTGCTTAAACAGCTCCAAGATATGTCTAGCTTTGAACTCTTAGATGATTCCATTTTGTACAAGTTACTTGGATATCCAGTTTCTACAAATATTGACGATTATGTTTACACAAGAGGGTACAGATTACTTCACAAAATCCCTAGACTGCCTATGCCAATTGTCGAAAATGTGGTCGAAGCGTTTGGTGTGTTAGATCAAATTCTGGAAGCGGATGTACAACAATTGGATGAAGTAGAAGGAATTGGGGAAGTAAGAGCGAAAAAGATAAAAAAAGGATTAAAAAGGTTGCAAGAAAAACATTATATCGACCGTCAGCTATAAAAAGAGAAAATTTTCTCAATTCACGGTTAAAAATGGATGAATATGGGTATATTAATGATGCTTTTTGTTTTCTGTAATAGGAAACTTAAACATATATCAATGTCAGGTGAAGGTGGATTGACACATGAAAAATAAAGGAGGTGAAGGTATGTTAAAAAGAATCGTTCAGGCGTTTTTTATCATTTTGGGTGCAGTTGTGGGGATTTTTATCTTCCCAGAGTTATTTCTACTGTTAAATGTAAAGGACATACCTTTCATAACAAATGCTTACTTTTCAGCATTAATAGGAGCCGCTATGTTTTTTATCATCGGCAAATGGTGCACAGGCTATGTTGTTAATTGGGTGAAATGGATCGAGGATTCTCTATTGAAGGCGCCTCTTCCTGATCTTATATCTGGAAGTTTCGGTTTAGTATTTGGACTTATTCTAGCATATCTTATTGTAAACGTGATCCCGTTAAAAAATATCCCATATCCTATTTTTGGTACCATTATTCCGATTTTCCTGGCTTTCTTTTTAGGATACCTTGGATTTCAAGTAGGGTTTAAGAAGAAAGATGAAATGATGGGGCTTTTCTCTCGGTCTGCAAAGGTCAGCAAGAAAAAAGGAGCAGCTGATGATGAACCTGAAATAGAAGATAAAAAGCTGAAAATTTTAGACACAAGTGTTATCATTGATGGAAGAATCGCAGATATTTGTCAAACTGGATTCTTAGAAGGAGTCATGGTCATTCCTCAATTTGTGCTTGAAGAATTGCAGCATATTGCAGACTCTTCTGATGTATTAAAGAGAAATAGAGGCCGAAGAGGTCTTGATATTTTAAATCGTATCCAAAAAGAATTGGATATTAAAGTTGAAATTTACGAAGGTGACTTCGAAGACATTCAAGAGGTTGACAGCAAGCTTGTGAAGCTCGCTAAGTTAACTTCAGGTGTTGTTGTGACAAATGATTTTAATTTAAATAAAGTATGCGAACTTCAAAAAGTAGCAGTGTTAAACATTAATGATCTAGCCAATGCGGTCAAGCCGGTTGTATTGCCTGGGGAAGAAATGAAGGTACAGGTCATTAAAGATGGAAAAGAGCATAACCAAGGTGTTGCCTACTTAGATGACGGTACGATGATTGTGGTCGAGGAAGGACGCAATTACATTGGAAAAGACATTGATGTGCTCGTCACAAGTGTGCTACAGACTGCTGCTGGAAGAATGATTTTTGCGAAGCCAAAACTTCTGGAGAAGGCGCTCTAAAGGGAGAACGAACATGTATTATGAAGTAGTTATTCCGGCTGCGGGGCAGGGGAAGCGAATGAAGGCCGGCCGCAATAAGCTTTTTATTGAATTGAAAAGAATGCCCGTCATCATTCACACACTGAAGGTGTTTGACACCCATTCACAATGCAAACGCATGATCTTAGCAATTAATGAAGAGGAGCTTCGTGACTTTGAAAGGCTACTAAAGGTACACGCTTTTCAAACGCCTGTTTCACTGGTCACTGGTGGTAAAGAACGCCAGCAAAGTGTATACGAAGGGTTAAAGGCTGTGAAAGATGCGGACATCGTGCTTGTGCATGATGGAGCAAGGCCTTTTATTAAGCATACACAGATTGACTTGCTCGTTAAAGCAGCGATTGAAAAAGGCTCTGCAGTCGTAGCGGTACCAGTGAAAGATACAATCAAACGCGTTCAACAAGGCAAAGTGGAGCAAACCATTGAACGTCAGAGCTTGTGGGCAGTCCAGACCCCACAAGCTTTTCGTCATTCTATTTTAAAAGAGGCGCATGAATACGCGGAGCGGACAGGCTTCCTTGGAACAGATGACGCCAGCCTTGTAGAACAATTACACGGTGAGAGTGTGTATATTGTCCAAGGAGACTATACCAATATTAAACTGACAACACCGGATGATTTATTGGTTGCCAAGGCAATTATGGATGCGGAAAGAGGGTACTAGATCATGTTTAGAATAGGACAAGGCTTTGATGTACATCAATTAACAGAGGGAAGGCCTCTTATTATCGGTGGGGTGACCATTCCCTATGAAAAAGGACTGCTTGGGCATTCAGACGCTGACGTACTGCTTCACACAGTGGCGGATGCCTGTTTAGGTGCGATTGGTGAAGGGGATATCGGCAGACATTTCCCAGACACTGATCCCGAGTTTAAGGATGCAGATTCTTTTAAATTACTTCAGCATGTATGGGCTCTTGTGAAAGACAAAGGCTATACACTTGTGAATATCGATTGCACCATCATGGCGCAAAAGCCAAAGATGGCACCATACATTCAACCAATGTGTAAGAAAATCGCAGAAGCACTTGAGACAGATGTCACACAGGTGAATGTCAAAGCAACAACGACAGAGAAACTCGGATTTACAGGCAGAGGCGAAGGAATTGCTTCTCAGGCAACAGTACTTCTTCAGAAAAAGTAAAATCCATTTTGATGAGAATGGTATTTGATGATAAAATACGTTTATAAAAGAATGTTGTCAGGCAACATGATGCAGATGAAAGGAAGTTAAACTCATGGGAAATGAAGTGCGTGTTCGTTATGCACCGAGTCCAACTGGTCATTTACATATTGGTAATGCTAGAACGGCTCTTTTCAACTATTTGTTCGCACGCAGCCAAGGCGGCAAATTTATTATTCGAATCGAAGATACGGATCAAAAGCGTAATGTAGAAGGCGGAGAAGAAAGCCAGCTTCGTCATTTGCAGTGGCTCGGTATTGATTGGGATGAAAGCATTGATAAAGATGGCGGCTATGGTCCTTACAGACAATCAGAGCGTAATGATATTTACAAAAAATATTATGATGAGCTGATAGAGAAGGAGATGGCGTATAAGTGCTATTGTACGGCTGAAGAACTAGAAGAAGAGCGTGAAGCGCAAATTGCCCGCAGTGAAATGCCTCGATATTCTGGTAAATGCAGTCATTTATCAAAAGAAGAAGAGGACAAGCTCATTGGTGAAGGAAGAGAGCCAAGCATTCGCTTCCGTGTTCCAAAAGGAGAACTCATCAAATTTGATGACATGGTCAAAGGTGATATTTCGTTTGAAACAGACGGAATTGGTGACTTTGTCATTGTGAAGAAAGATGGCACGCCAACTTATAATTTCGCTGTAGCAGTGGATGATCATTTGATGAAAATGACTCACATTCTTCGCGGAGAGGATCACATTTCGAATACACCTAAACAAATCATGGTCTTCAATGCATTTGGCTGGGATGTGCCGCTGTTCGGACATATGACGTTGATTGTAAACGAGAACCGCAAGAAATTAAGTAAGCGTGATGAATCGATTATTCAATTCATCGAGCAGTATAAAAACTTGGGCTATTTACCAGAAGCTTTGTTTAACTTCATTGCACTACTTGGATGGTCTCCAGTTGGCGAAGAGGAACTATTTACAAAAGAGCAATTCATTGATATTTTCGATGTCAACCGACTTTCTAAGTCACCAGCTCTATTCGATATGCATAAACTAAAATGGGTGAATAACCAATACGTGAAAGCACTTGATCTTGATCAGGTCGTTGCCTTAACACTTCCACATCTTCAAAAGGCAGGCAAGGTAACCGAGCAGCTGACAGAAGAAGAAAACACGTGGGTACGCAAACTCATTTCTCTATATCACGAACAATTGAACTTCGGAGCAGAAATTGTTGAGTTAACAGAGTTGTTCTTTAAGGAGCAAATTGAGTATAATCAAAAGGCAAGGGAAGTTCTAGCAGAAGAGCAAGTACCAGAAGTCATGGCCTCTTTTGCGGGACAGCTTGAACGTCTTGAATCTTTCACACCTGATGAAATCAAGGCTGCCATTAAAGCGGTACAAAAAGAAACAGGGCATAAAGGCAAGAAACTATTCATGCCAATTCGTGTGGCTGTTACAGGACAAATGCATGGCCCAGAACTTCCGCAAAGCATTGAACTACTAGGTAAAGAAACGGTATTAAACCGTATTAAACAAATATAAGGAAAATCGTTGCGAGGGAGAAGTACAATGTTTTCGTCCATCACAGAAAGAGTCTTCACCGGCTGAAAGAGACTTATGGGCAGACGTTGGAAATGCACCCTCAAGACCCTTGAGGAACACGTACGTTAGTATGCAAGGGCGGTACCCTCCGTTATGGGATGAAGTTGAGAAAGCTTGCAAGATCAGGGGCTTTCTAAACAGAGTGGAACCGCGTTTTCAAAACGTCTCTGTCTTATGGCAGAGGCGTTTTTTATTTGTCCAAAAAAGAGAGCAAGTCATAAGAGAGATTGATGGGGGAGAACGGGGGGAGTATGTGTTTTTCAAAATGCTGAAAGAAGATATTGATACTGTGTTTGATCAAGATCCTGCTGCTAGAAGCTATATTGAAGTAGTGCTAACCTATTCAGGGCTTCATGCAATTTGGGCTCATCGTATCGCGCATGCATTCTATAAGCGTAAGTTATATTTTCTTGCACGGATTACTTCTCAGGTCAGCCGGTTTTTCACAGGGGTTGAAATTCACCCAGCGGCAACCATTGGCAGACGATTCTTCATTGATCACGGCATGGGCGTTGTGATTGGGGAAACATGTGAAATTGGAGACAACGTGACCGTTTTCCAAGGCGTGACATTAGGGGGAACAGGGAAAGAAAAGGGAAAGCGGCATCCGACCATTTTAGACGATGCCCTCATTGCGACTGGTGCTAAGGTGCTCGGTTCCATTACAGTTGGAAAAGGGTCCAAGATTGGTGCAGGCTCTGTTGTGTTAAAAGATGTACCAGACCATTCCACCGTTGTAGGTATACCTGGGCGAGTCGTCGTTCAAAATGGAAAGAAAATCAATCGTGATCTCAATCATCAAGATTTGCCAGATCCAGTTTCCGATCGTTTTAAAGAATTGGAACGAGAAATGGAAAAGCTAAAACGTGAGCTGGCTTCATTGAGCAGAAAGGAAGAACAATCATGACAATCAATATTTATAATACATTGACACGTAAGAAGGAAGAATTTGTCCCACTTGATCCAAGAAAGGTCAAGATGTATGTGTGCGGACCAACCGTTTATAACTACATTCATATCGGGAATGCCAGACCGCCGATTGTATATGACACCGTACGTAAGTATTTAGAATACAGCGGTTATGATGTGAACTTTGTATCAAACTTTACTGATGTGGATGATAAACTCATCAAAGCAGCCAATGAGTTAGGAGAAGATGTCCCGACGATTGCTGATCGATTTATCCAAGCTTACTTTGAAGACGTCAGTGCACTAGGTTGCAAAAAAGCAGATCTTCACCCGCGAGTGACAGAAAATATGGATGATATCATTGCGTTTATTGCCGCATTGATTGAAAAAGGCTATGCCTATGAAGCGGAAGGTGACGTGTATTACAGTACACGTTCTTTTGAGGGCTACGGTAAGCTTTCTCACCAATCAATTGATGAACTGAAGACAGGTGCCCGTATTCGCGTTGGTGAAAAGAAAAGAGATGCATTGGACTTTGCTTTATGGAAGGCTGCAAAGGATCAGGAGATTTCATGGGATAGCCCATGGGGAGAAGGGCGTCCAGGCTGGCACATCGAGTGCTCGGCTATGGTCAAAAAATATTTAGGTGATACGATCGACATTCATGCGGGCGGACAGGATTTAACGTTCCCTCACCATGAGAATGAAATCGCCCAATCCGAGGCTTTGACAGGAAAGCCTTTTGCGAAGTATTGGATGCATAATGGGTATATTAATATTGAGAATGAAAAAATGTCAAAATCACTGGGCAACTTTGTACTAGTGCATGACATTATTAAAGAACAAGATCCAGATGTGCTTCGATTCTTTATGTTATCTGTTCACTATCGTCACCCAATCAATTACTCAATTGATTTATTGGAAAGTACAAAGAGTGCTTTTAACAGACTCAAAACATCGTATGCCAATTTACATCATCGCCTTGAGAGCAGTACCAATTTGACAGATGATTGTGCCGAATGGCTGGCGAAGATTGAAGAGCAGCGCGCGACATTTATTTCTGAAATGAATGATGACTTCAATACTGCGAATGCTATCTCTGTTTTATTTGAACTAGCGAAGCAGGCGAATTACTATATGGAAAATGATCATACTTCTGAGGAAGTGATCAAGGCATTTATTGGCTTGTTCCAAGAAATCACATCTGTTCTTGGCTTCTCATTAGAAGAAAAGCATACACTTGACGAAGAGGTAGAAGCGTTAATCGACAAAAGAAATGAAGCTAGAAGAAATCGTGATTTCGCACTGTCAGATCAAATTCGTGAACAGTTAAAGAGCATGAATATTGTATTGGAGGACACTCCTCAAGGTACTCGCTGGAAAAGAGGAGAATAGGTCATGTTAAATTTTGAAAAGTTTAAAGACGGAAAACAGTTAAACGGACTTGCGCTTGCTTATATGGGTGATGCCATTTTTGAAGTATATGTGAGGCATCACCTCCTCCAAACTGGGGCGACAAAACCAAATGAGCTGCATAAACGAGCAAGTAAGATTGTTTCCGCTAAATCTCAGGCCGCTATTTTATTTGAGCTTCAGCAGCAGAGCTTTTTCACTGAAGCGGAAGAAGCGGTGCTGAAAAGAGGAAGAAATGCAAAATCAGGCACAGTGCCTAAAAACACAGACGTTCAAACGTATCGTTATAGTACGGCGCTTGAAGCGCTCATGGGTTATTTATTTATTGAAGAGCAGGACGAACGCTTAGAAGAGCTGATTAGTCAGGTGATTGAAATCGGAACGTCAGGGAGGAAGATAAATGAGTCAGCAACATGATTATGTGATTGGGAAAAATTCAGTGATTGAGACACTGAAGTCAGATCGAGAGTTATACAAGCTCTGGATGGCAGAAAACACTGTAAAAGGACAAGCCCAGCATGTCATTGAACTCGCAAAAAAGCAAAATATCACCATTCAGTATGTTCCTAGGAAAAAGCTTGATCAAATGGTATCAGGACAGCATCAGGGAATCGTTGCACAAGTAGCGGCATATGAATATGCAGAATTGGACGATCTGTATCAAATTGCTGAAAAGCGGAATGAACAGCCTTTTTTCCTTATTTTAGATGAAATAGAAGATCCGCATAATTTAGGGTCCATTATGCGTACAGCAGACGCTGTTGGTGCACATGGGATCGTTATTCCGAAACGACGAGCGGTAGGTTTGACGACAACCGTTGCTAAGGCATCTACTGGGGCAATTGAGCATATCCCTGTGGCAAAAGTGACCAATCTTTCAAGAGCCCTTGATGAGATGAAAGAAAGAGGGATCTGGGTCGCAGGAACAGATGCGTCTGCTAAGCAGGACTACAGACAATTTGATGGAACAATGCCTCTAGCTCTTGTGATCGGCAGTGAAGGAAAAGGAATCAGTCGATTGATCAAGGAAAAATGTGATTTTCTGATAAAATTGCCAATGGCCGGGAAGGTGACTTCATTAAATGCATCAGTTGCCGCTAGTCTATTGATGTATGAAGTTTATCGAAAACGTTATCCGTTAGGAGGATAGAGATGGACATCCTCTTAGTCGATGGATACAACATGATAGGTGCATGGCCTCGTTTGCAGCACTTAAAGGAAAACAGTTTTGAAGAAGCCAGAGACGTGCTGATTCAACATTTAGCAGAATATCAAGCATACACAGGGTATCGAGTCATTGTCATATTCGATGCCCATATGGTTAAAGGAATCGAGAAAAAGCGGACAAACCACCGAGTAGAGGTCATCTTCACGAGAGAGAATGAAACGGCTGATGAGCGGATTGAAAAGCTAGCACAAGATTTGAATAATATTCGGACGCAGATTCATGTGGCGACCTCTGATTATACGGAACAATGGGCGATATTTGGACAAGGGGCACTTCGTAAATCGGCTCGAGAGCTTTTAAGAGAAATTGAAGTGATTGAACGAAAGATTGAAGCACGGGTCAAAAAGATTACATCTGATAAGCCGGCTTCCAAAATTGAATTGTCAGAAGATGTATTGAAAACGTTTGAAAAATGGCGGCGGGGGAACTTGGAATAGCTTGACGATATTTCAACCATTAATGTATAATATTTCTATCTAGGTGCGGTCGGGGGGATCGAAGTGAATCTAAACAACAGCAAGGGTAAGTCCATCAGAGAGCAATTTTACCAGTTGGAAGATGAACAAGTCATTGAAAGGGTTCATGTCGGAGATAGTGATGCGCTAGATTATTTAATAACGAAATACCGCAATTTTGTTCGTGCGAAAGCAAGATCTTATTTCTTGATTGGAGCGGATCGAGAGGACATTGTCCAAGAGGGAATGATCGGACTTTATAAGTCTATCCGCGATTTTAGAGAGGACAAGCTTACTTCATTTAAGGCTTTTGCAGAATTATGTATTACCCGCCAAATTATCACCGCAATTAAAACAGCTACTCGCCAAAAACATATCCCGTTAAATTCCTATGTATCATTAGACAAGCCGATATACGATGAAGAATCGGACAGAACATTATTGGACATCATTTCCGGTGCTAAAGCGCTTAATCCAGAAGATTTAATCATTAGCAAAGAAGAATTTGATGATATTGAAATGAAAATGGGTGAATTATTAAGCGAGCTGGAAAGAAAGGTACTTGTGCTTTATCTTGATGGTAGATCCTACCAGGAAATTTCTGAAGACTTGAACCGTCATGTGAAATCAATTGATAATGCACTCCAAAGAGTAAAGAGAAAATTAGAGAAATATTTAGAGCTTCGCGAGATCAGTCTCTAGTCAAACCTATATTGACAGCTTTTTCGACACTGTGATAAGGTACTAAGGAAATGATGTCGAGAAAATAGGGGTAAATATGAGGAAAAAGATTACTCTAGCCTGCAAAGACTGCGGAAGCCGCAATTATACGACAATGAAGAGCGTTGCTTCAGCAGCTGAAAGATTAGAAGTTAAAAAATATTGCAAGACTTGTAATTCACATAAAACACATTTAGAAACGAAGTAAGATTTGCGTTCTTTAATCTGTGGAGGTCTTTTACATGCGTATTATCAGTTTTTTAAAAAGTGTCGGGAAAGAAATGAAAAAGGTTAGCTGGCCAAAGAAAAACGAAATGGTCCGCTACACAATCACTGTTATTCTAACAGTCGTATTCTTTGCAATCTTTTTCTCTCTTCTTGATATAGGAATCTCACAATTAATCGAATTAATTCATTAATACTTGAATAATGGTCTACTGAACGTGCTATAATAGATCATAATATGACTTGCCAAAAAACCCGTTTTACGGGTTTTTTCAATTGCTTGAAAATATTTACCGGTACTTGAGATTTGTCAAATAGACATTATGAAACGTGGGGAGGGAAGGACTGAATAGTCCTGAACGAAAATGGAAAAGAATTGGTATGTTGTGCATACGTACTCTGGCTATGAAAACAAAGTAAAAGCGAACTTGGAAAAACGTGTTGAATCAATGGGCATGCAGGATAAAATCTTCCGCGTAGTCGTACCAGAAGAGGAAGAAACCGATATTAAAAATGGTAAGAAAAAAGTAGTCAAAAAGAAAGTATTCCCAGGCTATGTGCTAGTGGAAATCGTCATGACTGACGACTCTTGGTATGTTGTTCGTAATACACCAGGTGTGACAGGATTTGTTGGATCAGCTGGTTCAGGCTCTAAGCCGACAGCGTTATTGCCAGGCGAAGCTGAAACCATTCTGAAGAGAATGGGCCTTGAAGAGCGCAAGACAGAAATCGACTTTGAACTAAAAGAAACAGTCAAAGTTATCGATGGACCATTTGCTAACTTCACAGGCTCTATCGAAGAGATTGATTACGATAAAAGCAAAGTCAAAGTATTTGTTAATATGTTTGGTAGAGAAACACCTGTGGAACTTGAGTTCACGCAGATCGATAAATTGTAATTCAAAAGAGCTTGAAATGAGTGTATAGAAGTGGTAATATAGCAAAGGTACGTCTTGAGTTCACTCAAGATCGCTAGCTAGTTATTTCGTCATTCATATAAAGAATGAAGTTGTTGAGTGGGAGGGGGATTCCCCTATTACCACATCACGGACTTTAAGGAGGTGTGTCTCGTGGCTAAAAAAGTAGTAAAAGTTGTTAAATTGCAAATTCCTGCTGGAAAAGCTAACCCAGCTCCACCAGTTGGACCTGCACTAGGTCAAGCTGGTGTTAATATCATGGGATTCTGTAAGGAGTTTAACGCTCGTACAGCTGACCAAGCTGGCCTTATCATTCCTGTTGAAATTTCGGTTTTTGAAGACCGTTCATTTACATTTATTACTAAAACTCCACCAGCTGCAGTTTTACTTAAAAAAGCAGCTGGTATTGAGTCTGGTTCTGGTGAACCTAACCGTAATAAAGTAGCAACTGTTAAGCGTGATAAAGTACGCGAAATTGCGGAAACAAAAATGCCTGACTTAAACGCTGCTAGCGTTGAATCAGCTATGCGCATGGTTGAAGGTACTGCACGCAGTATGGGTATTGTCATCGAAGATTGATTTTTTGTCTTGTTGGGTTGCGAGTTTGGTTTTGACAAGTTCGCAACCCTTATTCGTGGGAGGTTATTCCGCTAAAACCACATAAGGAGGATTTTATAATGGGTAAAAAAGGTAAAAAGTATGTAGAAGCTGCTAAGCTAATCGATCGTACTAAAGCGTATGATGTAGCTGAAGCTGTTACTCTTACAAAAAAAGCAAATACAGCGAAATTTGATGCGACTGTAGAAGTTGCTTTTCGTTTGGGCGTAGACCCTCGTAAAAACGATCAACAAATCCGCGGTGCAGTTGTACTTCCTAACGGAACTGGTAAAACTCAACGCGTGCTTGTGTTCGCTAAAGGTGAAAAAGCAAAAGAAGCAGAAGCTGCTGGAGCAGACTACGTTGGAGATTCTGATTACATCACAAAAATCCAACAAGGCTGGTTCGAATTCGATGTAATTGTTGCGACACCTGACATGATGGGTGAAGTTGGTAAGATCGGTCGTGTACTTGGACCAAAAGGTCTTATGCCAAACCCTAAAACTGGAACTGTTACATTCGAAGTAGAAAAAGCAATCAATGAAATCAAAGCTGGTAAAGTTGAATACCGTGTTGATAAAGCTGGTAACATCCATGCGCCAATCGGAAAGGTTTCTTTCGAGGATGAAAAGCTTGTTGAGAACTTTGCAACAATCTATGACACAATCCTTAAAGCAAAACCTGCAGCGGCTAAAGGTGTATACGTGAAAAACGTTTCTGTTACATCTACAATGGGCCCTGGCGTGAAAGTGGATCCGTCATCTTTCTCTGCAAAATAATTCTTGACTTATCAGAATCGTTTTGATAATATCAAAATGTTGTAAAATAGAATAATGTCCATTTATACCGTAGACAGCAGGGGCCTTATGGCTTAATTAACCCGCCGAGGTGTATATGTCACAGTCTTACGTTAACGTATGCTTGTATATACAGCCTCCATGTCTTAATGGAGGCTTTTTATATGGAGAACCGTTCTCTAGGAACGTGATGGCCTGATCGGTATAAGTATTACACAAAGAATGTACAGGAGGTGTAACCATGAGCAATGCAATCGATACTAAAAAAGTAGTCGTTGATGAAATTACTTCTAAATTTAAAGACAGCGTGTCTACTGTAATCGTAGATTACCGTGGTCTTTCAGTTTCTGAAGTGACGGAACTTCGTAAGCAACTTCGTGAAGTTGGCGTAGAATTCAAAGTTTACAAAAATACTTTGACTCGCCGCGCAGTTGAACAAGTTGAACTAACTGGTTTAAAGGATTTCTTAACAGGTCCAAACGCTATCGCATTCAGTAACGAAGATGTTATCGCACCTGCGAAAATCATCAACGAATTTGCGAAAAGCCACGAAGCTTTAGAAATCAAAGCTGGTGTTATCGAAGGAAACGTAGCGACTGTAGAAGAAGTGAAGGCTCTTGCGGAACTTCCGTCTCGCGAAGGCTTGCTATCTATGTTGCTTAGCGTTCTTCAAGCTCCAGTTCGTAACCTTGCTCTTGCTACTAAAGCAGTTGCAGAACAAAAAGAAGAACAAGGCGCTTAATGCGTACTTCACGTAAAAAAACTTAAAATGGAGGAATTACAAATGGCTTTAAATATCGAAGAAATCATTGCTTCAGTTAAAGAAGCAACTGTACTTGAGTTAAACGACTTAGTAAAAGCAATCGAAGAAGAATTTGGCGTAACTGCTGCTGCTCCTGTAGCTGTAGCTGGTGCTGCTGCTGGTGGCGCTGCTGAAGAGAAAACTGATTTTGATCTAGTACTTGCTGGTGCTGGAGACCAAAAAATCAAAGTTATCAAAGTGGTTCGTGAAATCACTGGTCTTGGTTTGAAAGAAGCTAAAGAACTTGTTGACAACACCCCAAAACCACTTAAAGAAGGTATTGCTAAAGAAGAAGCTGAAGAACTTAAAGCTAAGCTTGAAGAAGTTGGCGCTTCTGTAGAAGTTAAGTAATCTTCGCCTAATCTTTTGGGAAAGCTCGCTTTTACTGGCGGGCTTTTTCTTTTCTAAAACCTGAAACGATTGAATTCAGAGGAGGTCCATTCACCATGGGTGACCACTATTATACGAAAAAGCCATCAGTGAAAAGCAATAAACAGACATGGGACTTCACCTTGAGAAACCGTACCTTTACTTTTACAAGTGACAGTGGAGTGTTTTCTAAGAAAGAAGTCGACTATGGTTCAAGGCTTTTAATTGAAGCTTTTGAAGAACCTGACTTGGATGGCGACGTCTTAGATGTCGGTTGCGGTTATGGACCGATCGGCTTATCGTTAGCAGACGAGATGACAGGCCGCACCATTCATATGATTGATGTGAACGAAAGAGCAGTCGAACTTTCAAAGGAAAACGCTAAACATAATCGCATTGATAATGTCCGCATTTATCAAAGTGATTTGTTCTCGAATGTTCATTCATCAGCTGCTTTTGCCTCTATACTGACCAATCCCCCAATACGGGCAGGGAAGAAAGTTGTACATGCGATCTTTGAAAAAAGTGCTGATCATTTATTGCCAGAAGGTGAATTGTGGGTGGTCATTCAGAAAAAGCAAGGTGGACCATCTGCGATTGAAAAATTAGAGCAGCTCTTTGAAGAAGTGACGGTCGTTATGAAAAAAAAAAGTTACTATATTATCAAAGCTAAAAAAGTTTGACGCAGTTTCCTAGCTGTGTTAACATTATAAAATGCCAATGTGTATATTTTGCTTGATAGGCTTAAAAAATAACTATTTTGTATAAATTATGCATACTTGGGAAAACTAATAAAATTGGTATTTGTTTTTGGATGTGGTTTTCTTATTTTAGAAACCCTTTTTTCTTTTGTCTTGTAAAAGTATTTCTTATCTGACATTTGAAAGACTGAAATACTTTTTACACATATAATACGCATGATTTGAGGGGTGAATCAGTTGACAGGTCAACTAGTTCAGTATGGACGACACCGCCAGCGTAGAAGCTACGCACGCATAAGCGAAGTGTTAGAATTACCAAATCTCATTGAAATTCAAACCTCTTCTTATCAGTGGTTTCTTGATGAGGGTCTTAGAGAGATGTTTCAAGATATATCCCCAATTGAGGATTTTACTGGTAACCTTTCTCTTGAATTCATTGATTACAGCCTAGGGGATCCTAAGTATCCTGTAGCAGAATCGAAAGAACGTGATGTAACTTACTCTGCTCCACTAAGAGTAAAAGTTCGTTTAATTAACAAAGAAACTGGAGAAGTAAAAGATCAAGATGTGTTCATGGGTGATTTCCCAATTATGACAGACACAGGTACTTTTATCATTAATGGTGCGGAACGTGTAATCGTTTCTCAATTAGTGCGTTCTCCGAGTGTATATTTCAGTGGTAAAGTAGACAAAAACGGTAAAAAAGGTTTTACTGCGACTGTCATTCCAAACCGTGGCGCATGGTTAGAATACGAAACTGATGCGAAGGATGTAGTCTATGTACGCATCGATCGCACACGTAAGTTGCCGGTTACGGTTCTTTTGCGTGCTCTCGGCTTCAGCTCTGATCAAGAGATTCTTGACCTCATAGGCGAGAATGAATACTTGCGCAACACGCTTGAAAAAGACAACACAGAGAATGCCGATAAAGCACTTCTCGAAATCTACGAGCGCCTTCGCCCTGGGGAGCCGCCAACTGTTGAAAATGCGAAAAGCTTGCTAGACTCTCGCTTCTTTGATCCGAAGAGATATGACCTGGCAAATGTTGGACGCTACAAGATTAATAAGAAGCTTCATATTAAAAATAGACTGTTCAATCAAAAATTGGCTGAAACGTTAGTTGATCCTGAAACAGGTGAAATTCTAGCAGAGAAAGGTCAAATTTTAGATAGAAGAGTTCTTGATAAAGTTCTTCCATACTTAGAAAACGGCATCGGATTTAGAAAGCTTTATCCGAACGGTGGCGTAGTAGAAGATGAAGTAGAACTTCAATCTATTAAGATTTATGCACCGACCGATCAAGAAGGTGAGCAAGTGATCAATGTGATTGGTAATGCATATTTAGAGGAAGCTGTGAAAAATATCACGCCTTCTGACATCATTTCATCGATCAGTTACTTCTTTAACCTCCTTCACGGTGTAGGGGACACAGATGATATCGATCACTTAGGTAACCGTCGTCTGCGTTCTGTAGGTGAACTTCTGCAAAACCAATTCCGTATTGGTTTAAGTAGAATGGAGCGTGTTGTTCGTGAAAGAATGTCGATCCAAGACACAAACACGATCACACCTCAGCAGCTGATCAACATTCGCCCTGTGATCGCTTCAATCAAAGAGTTCTTTGGTAGCTCTCAGCTTTCTCAGTTCATGGATCAAACAAACCCGCTTGCTGAACTGACGCATAAACGTCGCTTGTCAGCACTCGGACCGGGTGGTTTGACACGTGAGCGTGCAGGAATGGAAGTTCGTGACGTTCACTACTCTCACTATGGCCGTATGTGTCCGATTGAAACACCAGAGGGTCCAAACATTGGTTTGATCAACTCTTTATCTTCATTTGCGAAAGTGAATCGCTTCGGCTTTATCGAAACACCTTACCGTCGGGTTGACCCTGAAACAGGTAAAGTGACACCAAGAATCGATTACTTAACTGCTGATGAAGAGGATAACTATGTTGTAGCACAAGCGAACGCTCAGTTAGCTGAAGATGGTTCGTTTATCGATGATAACATTATCGCTCGTTTCAGAGGGGAAAACACAGTTGTTCCTCGAAACCGCGTTGACTACATGGACGTTTCGCCGAAGCAGGTTGTTTCTGCAGCGACAGCGTGTATCCCATTCTTAGAAAACGATGACTCTAACCGTGCTCTAATGGGAGCGAACATGCAACGTCAGGCTGTGCCTTTGATGCAGCCAGAATCACCGATTGTTGGTACAGGTATGGAGTATGTATCAGGTAAAGACTCTGGTGCTGCTGTAATCTGCCGCTACCCGGGTGTTGTAGAACGTGTTGAAGCGAAAAATATTTGGGTTCGTCGCTATGAAGACGTTGACGGACAACAAGTCAAAGGGAACCTAGACAAATACAGCTTGCTGAAATTTGTCCGCTCTAACCAAGGGACTTGCTACAACCAGCGCCCAATCGTAAGTGTTGGAGATGAAGTCGTTAAAGGAGAAATCCTTGCAGACGGACCTTCTATGGAAAAAGGTGAATTGGCTCTAGGGCGTAACGTCATGGTCGGCTTCATGACGTGGGACGGTTACAACTATGAGGATGCGATCATTATGAGTGAGCGCCTTGTAAAAGATGACGTCTACACTTCTATTCATATTGAAGAATATGAATCAGAAGCTCGTGATACAAAGCTTGGACCAGAAGAAATTACGCGTGATATTCCAAACGTTGGGGAAGATGCTTTACGCAACCTTGACGAGCGTGGAATTATCCGTATTGGTGCAGAAGTAAAAGACGGAGACCTTCTTGTAGGGAAAGTAACGCCTAAAGGTGTAACAGAACTGACAGCTGAAGAACGTCTATTACATGCAATCTTCGGTGAAAAGGCTCGTGAAGTGCGTGATACGTCTCTACGTGTTCCACACGGCGGCGGCGGAATTATTCACGATGTAAAAGTCTTTAACCGTGAAGATGGAGATGAATTACCACCAGGTGTGAACCAGTTAGTTCGTGTATACATCGTTCAGAAACGTAAAATTTCTGAAGGTGACAAAATGGCCGGACGACATGGTAACAAAGGGGTTATCTCTAAAATCCTTCCAGAAGAAGATATGCCGTATCTTCCAGATGGAACACCGATTGATATCATGTTAAACCCTCTAGGGGTACCATCTCGTATGAACATCGGTCAAGTGCTTGAGCTTCATATGGGTATGGCTGCACGTTACCTTGGCATCCACATTGCGTCACCAGTATTTGATGGTGCTCGTGAGGAAGATGTTTGGGAAACGCTTGAAGAAGCAGGTATGTCTCGTGATGCGAAAACAGTCCTTTATGATGGTCGAACTGGTGAACCATTCGACAACCGTGTTTCTGTCGGAATCATGTATATGATCAAACTGGCTCACATGGTTGACGATAAACTTCACGCTCGTTCAACTGGACCATACTCACTTGTTACGCAGCAGCCACTTGGCGGTAAAGCACAGTTTGGTGGTCAGCGTTTCGGAGAGATGGAAGTATGGGCACTTGAAGCTTACGGTGCTGCATACACACTTCAAGAAATCTTAACTGTTAAATCGGATGACGTTGTGGGTCGTGTGAAAACATACGAAGCCATTGTCAAAGGGGATAACGTACCTGAACCAGGTGTCCCTGAATCATTCAAAGTGTTAATCAAAGAACTTCAAAGTTTAGGTATGGATGTGAAAATCCTATCTGGCGATGAAGAAGAGATAGAAATGAGAGATTTAGAAGACGATGAGGGAACGAAGAAAGCAGACGGATTAGCGTTATCTAATGACGAAGATGCTGCAGACCTCGCACCTGTCGATCTTGAACGTGACGCAGTCACAAAAGAATAGAAGAAACGATTAGAGCAAGTGACTAGGGTATAACCCGAAGATTAAAAGGGAGGTAGGCCCCTTGCTAGATGTGAACAATTTTGAGTATATGAACATCGGTCTCGCATCACCTGATAAAATCCGTTCTTGGTCTTTTGGTGAAGTGAAAAAGCCTGAAACGATTAACTATCGTACACTGAAACCTGAAAAAGATGGTCTCTTTTGTGAACGTATCTTCGGACCGCAAAAAGACTGGGAATGTCATTGTGGAAAGTATAAACGCGTTCGTTATAAGGGTGTTGTATGTGACCGTTGTGGTGTAGAGGTAACACGGGCGAAAGTCCGTCGTGAGAGAATGGGGCATATCGAACTGGCTGCCCCAGTTTCCCACATTTGGTATTTCAAAGGTATCCCAAGCCGTATGGGGCTTGTTCTTGATATGTCACCACGTGCGTTAGAAGAAGTGATCTACTTCGCTTCTTACGTAGTGACAGATCCAGGCAATACACCGCTTGAGAAGAAACAACTTCTTTCTGAAAAAGAATTCCGTGCTTATTTAGATAAGTACGGTAATACGTTCCAAGCAGCTATGGGTGCAGAAGCAATTAACAAACTTCTTCAAGATATCGATCTTGTAAAAGAAGTGGATACACTTAAAGAAGAACTAAAAACAGCCCAAGGACAGCGTCGTACACGTGCGATCAAACGCCTTGAAGTATTGGAAGCCTTCCGTAACTCAGGAAACAAACCGTCTTGGATGATCCTTGATGTACTTCCGGTGATCCCACCAGAATTACGTCCAATGGTTCAGCTTGATGGTGGACGTTTTGCTACTTCTGACTTGAATGACCTTTATCGTCGTGTCATCAACCGTAACAATCGTCTGAAACGTCTATTAGATCTTGGTGCGCCAAGCATCATCGTTCAGAACGAAAAGCGTATGCTTCAAGAAGCTGTCGATGCCTTGATTGATAATGGACGTAGAGGTCGACCAGTAACAGGACCAGGGAATAGACCGTTGAAATCTCTTTCTCACATGCTGAAAGGGAAGCAAGGTCGTTTCCGTCAAAACTTGCTTGGTAAACGTGTTGACTATTCTGGACGTTCCGTTATCGTGGTAGGGCCACATTTGAAAATGTATCAGTGTGGACTTCCGAAAGAAATGGCTCTTGAATTATTCAAACCATTTGTGATGAAGGAGCTTGTTGAAAAAGGATTAGCTCACAACATTAAGAGCGCAAAGCGTAAAATTGAGCGTGTGCAGCCGGAAGTATGGGATGTTTTAGAATCAGTTATTCGTGAGCATCCAGTCTTACTAAACCGTGCACCAACTCTTCACAGACTTGGTATTCAAGCGTTTGAACCTACACTTGTGGAAGGACGGGCAATTCGTTTGCATCCACTTGTATGTACAGCCTACAACGCTGACTTTGATGGTGACCAAATGGCGGTTCACGTACCATTATCTGCTGAAGCCCAAGCTGAAGCTCGTATCTTAATGCTTGCTGCTCAAAACATTTTGAATCCGAAAGATGGAAAACCAGTTGTTACGCCATCTCAGGATATGGTACTTGGTAATTACTACCTAACACTTGAGCGCAAAGGTGCTATCGGAGAAGGTATGGTCTTCAAAGATACTGACGAAGCCCTTTTAGCTTATCAAAATGGTTACGTACATCTTCATACACGTGTAGCTGTTGCATCCAGCTCGTTGAAGAATGTTACATTCACTGATGAACAGCGCTCTAAATTGTTGATTACAACAGTTGGAAAACTGATCTTTAACGAAATCTTACCGGAATCTTTCCCATACATGAATGAGCCGACTAAGAGCAATATTGAAGAAAAAACGCCCGACCGTTTCTTCCTTGAAAAAGGTGAAGATGTAAAAGCTGCGATCGAGAAACAAGAAATAAATGCGCCGTTCAAAAAAGGTATTTTAGGAAAAATCATTGCTGAAATCTTTAAGAGATTCCATATCACTGAGACATCTAAAATGCTTGACCGCATGAAAAATCTTGGTTTCAGATACTCTACTAAAGCCGGTATTACTGTTGGTGTGTCTGATATTGTCGTATTAGATGATAAGCAGCAAATTCTTGAAGAAGCACAAGCAAAAGTAGATAACGTCATGAAGCAATTCAGACGTGGTTTGATTACAGAGGAAGAGCGTTATGAGAGAGTCATCTCAATCTGGAGTTCTTCAAAAGATGTCATCCAAGGTAAACTGATGAAGTCCCTTGATGAAGTCAACCCAATCTACATGATGAGTGACTCTGGAGCGCGTGGTAACGCATCTAACTTCACTCAGCTGGCTGGTATGCGTGGTCTGATGGCCAACCCGGCTGGACGTATCATTGAACTTCCGATTAAATCTAGTTTCCGTGAAGGTTTAACCGTATTGGAATACTTTATTTCTACTCACGGAGCGCGTAAAGGTCTTGCGGATACAGCCCTTAAAACAGCTGACTCAGGTTACCTCACGCGTCGTCTCGTAGATGTTGCACAGGATGTTATCATCCGTGAAACAGATTGCGGTACAGACCGTGGAATCTTGGCGAAGTCCATTAAAGAAGGAAATGAAATTATTGAGAAACTTGAAGAACGTCTCATCGGACGTTTTGCAAGAAAACCAATTGTTCACCCTGAAACGGGCGAAGTCATTGTTAACGAGAACGAACTAATTGATGAAGATAAAGCACTTGAAGTAGTTGAAGTAGGTATTGAGGAAGTATGGATCCGTTCTGCATTTACATGTAACACGCCTCATGGTGTATGTAAACGATGCTACGGCCGAAACCTTGCAACTGGTACTGATGTTGAAGTTGGTGAGGCAGTTGGAATCATCGCTGCACAATCAATCGGTGAGCCAGGAACACAGCTTACAATGCGTACGTTCCACACCGGTGGGGTAGCAGGAGACGACATCACACAAGGTTTACCTCGTATCCAAGAGCTATTTGAAGCGCGTAATCCGAAAGGGCAAGCAACCATCTCTGAAATTGATGGTGTCGTTGCTGAAATCAACGATGTTCGTGACAAGCAGCAGGAAATTGTGGTTCAAGGCGAAGTTGAAACTCGTTCTTACACAGCTCCTTACAATGCACGTCTGAAAGTTGTTGAAGGTGACAAAGTCACTCGTGGTCAAGTGCTTACAGAAGGTTCTATCGATCCAAAAGAACTTCTCAAAGTGACTGACATGACAGCTGTTCAAGAATATCTGCTTCATGAAGTACAAAAAGTATATCGTATGCAAGGGGTAGAAATTGGAGATAAGCACGTAGAAGTAATGGTTCGCCAAATGCTTCGCAAAGTGCGTGTCGCTGATGCAGGGGATACAGACGTATTACCAGGCACACTTCTTGATGTACATCAATTCACTGAAGCGAACAAAAAAGTACTATTCGAAGGCAAACGTCCTGCAACAGGTCGTCCAGTTCTTCTTGGTATTACAAAAGCATCGCTTGAAACAGACTCATTCTTGTCTGCTGCATCCTTCCAAGAAACGACTCGTGTCCTAACAGATGCGGCGATCAAAGGCAAACGTGATGAACTGCTTGGCTTGAAAGAGAATGTAATCATCGGTAAACTTGTTCCTGCTGGTACGGGAATGCAAAACTACCGTAAAGTTAAGCCGGTTTCCCAAGTGCAACCGACTGACGACATGGTTCCTGTAGAGTAATCTTTCTCTTAAGAATTCCATAAAAGTCCTCAAAAAATGGTGAAGGATGTCAAGATAATCTGTCATACGATATTGACATCCTTCTGCCATGATGATAATATAACCAAGGTGCTCAAAATAAAACCTGTTACTTTGGAGGATATTTGATGTCTTATGATAAAGTATCACAGGCTCAATCCATTATTATTGGTACGAAGCAAACAGTAAAAGCTCTAAAACGAGATTCAGTAAAGGAAATCGTCGTAGCAAAAGATGCTGATCCTACCTTAATAGCTAGTGTAATGAAACTAGCACAAGAGAAGGATGTAGACATTTTAGTGGTAGATTCCATGAAAAAGCTCGGCAAAGCCTGCGGAATTGAAGTTGGGGCAGCATCTGTTGCCATTAAGTTATAACGTACTTGTTTTGTTTTTGCATGCTTAAAATGCAAAAACATTGTTTTTTGCCTTTTGATGAACCACCTGGGTATGTGGGTTATAAAAAAGCAATGAAGGGAGGAATAAAACATGCCTACAATTAATCAGCTAGTACGCAAAGGACGCGTGAGTAAAGTTGAAAACTCAAAGTCTCCTGCACTTAACAAAGGATACAACAGTTTCAAAAAAGAGCACACTAACGTAACATCTCCACAGAAGCGCGGGGTTTGTACTCGTGTCGGTACAATGACACCGAAAAAACCAAACTCAGCACTACGTAAATATGCTCGTGTACGCTTGTCTAACCTGATTGAAGTAACAGCTTACATTCCTGGTATCGGACATAACCTACAAGAGCACAGTGTAGTACTTATCCGTGGCGGACGTGTAAAAGACTTACCGGGTGTACGTTACCACATCGTTCGTGGTGCGCTTGATACTGCCGGAGTTGATGGTCGTATGCAAGGACGTTCTAAATACGGAACAAAACGCCCTAAACAAAGCAAATAATAGAATCAAACATAAGGGTTTTTAGGAGTTGATTTCAGATCAGTGGAGTTAAGAAACTGACAATGAAACTGAGATGAAAGACAGATAGAAATCCTTTTAAAAGAGAAGGGAGGCTATTCAGATGCCACGTAAAGGTCCTGTAGCAAAAAGAGACGTTTTGCCAGATCCAATATACAATTCTAAACTTGTATCTCGTTTGATCAACAAAATGATGATCGACGGTAAAAGAGGAAAAGCTCAAACAATCCTCTACAAGTCATTTGATATCATCAAAGAACGTACTGGTAATGAAGCAATGGAGGTTTTCGAACAAGCCTTGAAAAACATCATGCCAGTTCTTGAAGTTAAAGCACGTCGTGTAGGTGGAGCTAACTACCAAGTTCCTGTAGAAGTTCGCCCAGACCGTCGTACGACTTTAGGTCTTCGCTGGTTAGTAAACTATGCTCGTCTTCGTGGAGAAAAAACGATGGAAGAGCGTCTTGCTAACGAAATCCTTGACGCAGCTAACAACACTGGTGCTGCTGTTAAGAAACGTGAAGATACACACAAAATGGCAGAAGCGAACAAAGCATTCGCTCACTACCGTTGGTAGGATTTATACCAAACTAAAAAAACTATTCCCTAATAAGGAAGGAGAAATTACCCAATGGCAAGAGAGTTCTCCTTAGACAAAACTCGTAATATTGGCATCATGGCTCACATCGATGCCGGTAAAACGACAACGACTGAGCGTATCTTGTACTACACTGGTCGTATCCATAAAATTGGTGAAACTCACGAAGGAGCTTCACAAATGGACTGGATGGAGCAGGAGCAAGAACGTGGTATTACAATCACTTCTGCAGCAACTACAGCACAATGGAAAGGTTACCGTGTAAACATCATTGATACACCAGGACACGTAGACTTCACAGTTGAAGTTGAACGTTCTTTACGTGTACTTGATGGTGCGGTTGCTGTTCTTGATGCACAATCAGGTGTAGAGCCACAAACTGAAACGGTTTGGCGCCAAGCAACAACTTACGGAGTACCTCGTATCGTATTCGTTAACAAAATGGATAAAACAGGTGCGGACTTCCTTTACTCTGTAAGCACATTAAGAGATCGTCTTCAAGCAAACGCTCATGCAATTCAATTGCCGATCGGTGCTGAAGATCAATTCGAAGGAATCATCGACCTTGTAGAAAATGTAGCATACTTCTACGAAGATGACCTTGGAACTCGCTCTGATGCGAAAGAAATCCCTGCTGAGTATAAGGACAAAGCTGAAGAGCTTCGTAGCAGCTTAATTGAAGCTGTCGCTGAGCTTGATGAAGAGCTTATGGAAAAATACCTTGAGGGTGAAGAAATCACAATTCCTGAATTGAAAGCTGCAATCCGTAAAGGAACGTTGAATGTTGAATTCTATCCAGTTCTTGTTGGATCTGCTTTCAAAAACAAAGGTGTTCAGCTTGTACTTGACGCTGTGCTTGATTACCTTCCTGCACCAACTGATGTTGCTGCAATCAAAGGTATCCTGCCAGATACAAATGAAGAGGTTGTGCGTGAATCTACTGACGACGCGCCATTCTCTGCACTTGCATTTAAAGTTATGACTGACCCTTATGTTGGGAAACTAACTTTTTTCCGCGTATACTCTGGAACACTTGATTCTGGTTCTTACGTGAAGAACTCTTCTAAGAACAAGCGTGAACGTGTTGGACGTATCCTTCAAATGCACGCTAACAGCCGTGAAGAAATCTCTACTGTTTACGCAGGAGATATCGCAGCAGCTGTAGGTCTTAAAGATACATCTACTGGGGATACTCTTTGTGACGAGAAAGATCTTGTTATCCTTGAGTCTATGGAATTCCCAGAGCCAGTTATCGATGTAGCAATCGAGCCTAAATCTAAGGCTGACCAAGATAAAATGAGTATCGCTTTAGCTAAACTAGCTGAAGAGGACCCAACTTTCCGTACGCAAACAAACCCTGAAACGGGTCAAACGATCATCTCTGGTATGGGTGAGCTTCACCTTGATATCATTGTTGACCGTATGAAGCGTGAATTCAAGGTTGAAGCTAACGTAGGAGCTCCTCAAGTTGCGTACCGTGAAACGTTCCGTACTGGTGCGAAAGTTGAAGGTAAATTCGTACGTCAGTCTGGTGGACGTGGTCAGTTCGGACACGTTTGGATCGAATTCGAACCAAACGAAGAAGGCGCAGGCTTCGAATTTGAAAATGCAATCGTCGGTGGGGTTGTTCCTCGTGAATACATCCCAGCTATTCAAGCAGGTCTTGAAGATTCACTTGAAAATGGTGTATTAGCTGGATTCCCATTAATCGACATCAAAGCTAAGTTATTTGATGGATCTTACCACGATGTTGATTCTAACGAAATGGCGTTCAAAATTGCTGCATCTATGGCATTGAAAAATGCTGTCAGCAAATGTAACCCAGTTCTACTTGAGCCAATGATGAAAGTAGAAGTCGTTATCCCAGAAGAATACATGGGAGACATCATGGGTGATATCACATCTCGTCGTGGACGTGTAGAAGGTATGGAAGCTCGTGGTAACGCTCAAGTTGTTCGTGCTATGGTTCCACTTTCTGAAATGTTCGGATATGCAACTGCACTCCGTTCTAACACACAAGGTCGAGGTACTTTCACTATGCACATGGATCACTACGAAGAAGTGCCTAAGAGCATCAGTGAAGAAATCATCAAAAAAAATAAAGGTGAATAATTGATTTTGCCTTTAAACTAAAGTATAACTACTATTGAAGATCAGAAAGTGGGAGGTAACTCTTCACTTTCTATCATTCTATACCAAATACAATGAACCTTTAAGGAGGATTTTTAGAATGGCTAAAGAAAAATTCGATCGTTCCAAATCGCATGCTAACATTGGTACAATTGGACACGTTGACCATGGTAAAACAACTCTAACTGCTGCTATCTCAACAGTTCTTCATAAGAAATCTGGTAAAGGTACAGCTATGGCTTATGACCAAATCGATGGTGCTCCAGAAGAGCGCGAGCGTGGAATCACAATCTCAACTGCACACGTTGAGTATGAAACTGAAACTCGTCACTATGCACACGTAGACTGCCCAGGACACGCTGACTACGTTAAAAACATGATTACTGGTGCTGCTCAAATGGACGGTGCGATCTTAGTAGTATCTGCTGCTGACGGTCCAATGCCACAAACACGTGAGCACATCCTACTTTCTCGTAACGTAGGTGTACCATACATCGTAGTATTCCTTAACAAATGTGACATGGTTGACGATGAAGAGTTACTTGAACTTGTTGAAATGGAAGTTCGTGACCTTCTTTCTGACTATGACTTCCCTGGTGACGATGTACCAGTTATCAAAGGTTCTGCTCTTAAAGCTCTTGAAGGAGATGCTGACTACGAAGCTAAAATCTTTGAACTTATGGATGCGGTTGATGAGTACATCCCAACTCCAGAGCGTGACACTGAGAAGCCTTTCATGATGCCAGTTGAGGACGTATTCTCAATCACTGGTCGTGGAACAGTTGCTACTGGCCGTGTTGAGCGTGGACAAGTTAAAGTCGGTGACGAAGTCGAAATCATCGGTCTTCAAGAAGAAAACGGTAAAACAACTGTTACAGGTGTTGAAATGTTCCGTAAGCTTCTTGACTATGCTGAAGCTGGTGACAACATCGGTGCACTACTTCGTGGTGTATCTCGTGAAGACATTCAACGTGGTCAAGTACTTGCTAAACCAGGTACAATCACTCCACATAGCCGTTTCAAAGCTGAAGTTTATGTACTTTCTAAAGAAGAGGGTGGACGTCATACTCCATTCTTCACTAACTACCGTCCTCAGTTCTACTTCCGTACAACTGACGTAACTGGTATCGTACATCTTCCAGAAGGTACTGAAATGGTAATGCCTGGCGATAACACTGAGATGGAAGTTGAACTTATCTCTACTATCGCTATCGAAGAAGGAACTCGTTTCTCTATCCGTGAGGGTGGACGTACTGTAGGTTCTGGCGTCGTTTCAACTATCATTAAGTAATCAACATATAAAAGAGACTCCTTGCCAAAAGGGTCTCTTTTTTTGCTTTTTCAGATCAGAACGGCTACTATAAGCTATAGAATCTATATTGAACCGAGAGGATCACTGGAATGGCAAAGACATATTTGAAAAAATGGGTGATTGGTGGGGTAGACCAATGGACCATGATGAAAGAGGATCATTCAAAAGAGACAAAGCCCGTTCTTTTATTTTTACACGGTGGACCTGGCTCAGCTCAAATTAGTTATATCGGTTCCTTTCATGAGGAACTTGATCAAGACTTCACAGTCGTCCAATGGGATCAGCGCGGCGCAGGGCTTTCATATCAAAAAAATATTCCTGCTTCATCGATGACCATTCAGCAATTTGTCGAGGATACGATTGAGCTCACAGAAAAACTCCTTTCCCACGTTGGCCAATCGAAATTATACATTGCAGGATACTCATGGGGTTCATTGATTGCTATACAAGCAGTACATAGACGTCCATATCTATATCATGCTTATTATGGAATTAGTCAGGTAGTAGATGTATTAAAAGAAAATATTGTCTCTTATGAGCTTCTTCAGAGAAAATACCATCGCAATCGACTCTTCACTAGTTGTCTGCGATTACTTACGCCTCCTCCGTGGAAACGAAGCTCAGCTCATGCATTGTTCTCTCTATATAAAGAGTTCGCAAAAGCAGGATTCACGCTTAGGTGGAAGCCGATTTTTCAAATGATGGGAGCGTTTCTCCATAGCAAGCATTATCAGCTTATAGATAAATGGAGATTTCTCAAAGGGCAGAAGTTTAGTCAAAGCAAGCTGTGGGATGAGCTGATGAATGAGAGCATTCAAAACCGAGTTTCTACTATATTAATACCGTGCTACTTTATCAATGGTGCACATGACTTGATTACACCAGCTGATGTATCAAAACCATATGTTGACCAATTAACGACACCAATAAAAGAATGGTTCACCTTTAAAGATTCTGCACATTCCCCACATCTTGAAGAACCAGATGAATTCATTCGTATCGTAAGAAAGACTGCTATACATCATCTTCAGGGAAAGCTTGATTTATAGGCTGAACCCCTGTATAATATAAAAAGTGTGCAAATCATAAATTTATCTGATTTATTATTGCAACACACAGGCCAATTTGTTACAATAGTGCATGTTGGTCTTTGACTGCGATGAAGTGAGAGGTTGCTGACACACCCGGCCGCTTTGCCATGGCGAGGTGATCAGGTTTTTCTCACGGAGAACTGTCTAACGTAAGTAGGCGAAAAGGAGGGAAAATAATGGCAAAACAAAAAATTCGTATTCGTTTAAAAGCATATGATCATAGAATTCTTGATCAATCTGCTGAGAAGATTGTTGAAACGGCTAAGCGTTCTGGTGCTAGTGTATCTGGTCCAATCCCGCTTCCAACTGAAAAATCAGTTTACACAATCCTTCGTGCGGTGCATAAGTACAAAGATTCTCGTGAGCAATTCGAGATGCGTACTCACAAGCGTCTAATCGACATCGTGAATCCAACTCCGCAAACAGTTGATGCACTGATGCGTTTAGATTTACCATCTGGTGTAGATATCGAAATCAAACTTTAATTCAAATAGAAAACATACATTATAGGAGGTGTGACGAAATGACCAAAGGAATCTTAGGTAGAAAAATTGGTATGACGCAAGTATTCGCAGAAAACGGTGATCTTATCCCTGTAACTGTTGTTGAGGCTGCTGCTAACGTTGTTCTTCAAAAGAAAACTGATGACACGGATGGCTACGAAGCAATCCAAATCGGTTTTGACGACAAACGTGAAAAGCTTTCTAACAAACCAGAGAAAGGCCACGTTGCTAAAGCGGAAACTGCTCCTAAGCGCTTCGTAAAAGAATTACGCGGTGTGGAGCTAGATGCGTATGAAGTTGGTCAGGAAGTCAAAGTTGATATTTTCGCAAATGGAGATATCGTAGATGTAACAGGAACATCAAAAGGTAAAGGATTCCAAGGGGCTATCAAACGCCACGGACAATCACGCGGACCAATGACTCACGGTTCACGTTACCACCGTCGTCCTGGTTCAATGGGACCTGTTGATCCAAACCGTGTATTCAAAGGTAAACTTCTTCCAGGTCGTATGGGTGGAGAGCAAATCACTGTCCAAAACCTTGAGATCGTAAAAGTTGATGCTGAACGCAATCTTCTTTTGATCAAAGGTAACGTACCAGGAGCTAAAAAATCTCTAGTAACTGTAAAGAGTGCAGTTAAATCTAAATAACTCTCTTAGGAAAGGAGGAAACAAGTCATGCCAAAAGTAGCATTATTTAACCAAAACGGTTCTACTAACGGTGAAATCGAATTAAACGCTTCTGTGTTTGGAATCGAGCCAAACGAAAGCGTAGTATTCGATGCTATTCTTATGCAAAGAGCTTCCTTACGTCAAGGAACTCACAAAGTAAAAACTCGTTCTGAAGTACGTGGCGGAGGTCGTAAGCCTTGGAGACAGAAGGGTACTGGTCGTGCTCGTCAAGGTTCTATCCGTTCACCACAATGGCGCGGAGGCGGTATCGTATTCGGTCCAACACCACGCAGCTATTCTTATAAATTACCTAAAAAAGTTCGCCGCTTGGCTATCAAGTCAGTATTGTCTTCTAAAGTAGTCGACAACAACATCATCGTTCTTGAAGATCTTACTCTTGATGCAGTGAAAACGAAAGAATTCGCAGGCATCCTTAAAGGATTATCTGTTGAGAAGAAAGCGTTGATCGTCACTGCGGATGCAAACGAAACAGTTGCTTTATCTGCTCGTAACATCCCTGGAGTAACAGTTGTTGAAGCTAAAGGTATCAACGTTCTTGACGTTGTCAACCACGACAAACTTCTGATCACTAAAGCAGCGGTTGAAAAAGTAGAGGAGGGACTTGCATAATGAAAGATCCTCGTGATGTTCTAAAGCGCCCTATCATTACTGAACGTTCTGCTGATCTAATGACAGAGAAGAAGTACACGTTCGAAGTTGATGTCAGAGCTAACAAAACAGAAGTGAAAGACGCTGTTGAAGAAATCTTTGGAGTGAAAGTTGAGAAAGTCAACGTTCAAAACTACAAAGGGAAATCTAAACGCGTTGGACGCTATACTGGTATGACTAGCCGTCGCAGAAAAGCGATCGTGAAATTAACTGCTGACAGCAAAGAAATCGAAATTTTTGAAGCATAAATCTTAAAAAGAAGGAGGGAAATTCAAAATGGCGATTAAAAAGTATAAACCAACCAGTAATGGTCGTCGTGGCATGACTACTTCAGATTTTGCTGAAATCACGAATGACAAACCAGAAAAGTCGTTGCTTGCACCGCTTCATAAAAAAGGCGGACGTAACAACCAAGGTAGATTAACAGTTCGTCATCAAGGTGGCGGTCACAAACGTCAATACCGTATCATCGACTTTAAGCGTGATAAAGACGGTATACCTGGACGCGTTGCTACAATCGAGTATGATCCAAACCGTTCAGCGAACATCGCTCTTGTAAACTATGCAGATGGTGAGAAACGTTACATTCTTGCTCCAAAAGGAGTTCAAGTTGGTACTGAAGTTACTTCTGGTCCAGAAGCAGACATCAAACCAGGTAATGCTCTACCACTTATCAACATCCCAGTTGGTACAGTTGTGCATAACATTGAATTAAAACCAGGCAAAGGTGGACAATTAGTTCGTTCTGCTGGGACTTCTGCTCAAGTTCTTGGTAAAGAAGGTAAATACGTTCTTGTACGTTTGAACTCAGGTGAAGTTCGCATGATCCTTTCTGCTTGCCGTGCGACAATCGGTCAAGTTGGAAACGAGCAACACGAATTAATTAACATCGGTAAAGCTGGACGTTCTCGCTGGAAAGGCGTACGCCCAACAGTTCGTGGTTCTGTAATGAACCCTAACGATCACCCACACGGTGGTGGTGAAGGACGCGCTCCAATCGGACGTAAATCACCAATGTCTCCATGGGGTAAACCGACTCTTGGATTCAAGACTCGTAAGAAAACCAACAAGTCTGATAAATTTATTGTACGTCGTCGTAAAAACAAGTAACGGGGTTGTCTACGGTTCATTTAGGACCGTAGTTCAATCACGAAGGGAGGTTACACAATGGCTCGCAGCTTAAAAAAAGGACCATTTGTTGATGATCATTTGATGGCTAAAGTCGAGAAATTGAATGAAACTGACAAAAAGCAAGTAGTAAAAACTTGGTCTCGTCGTTCTACAATTTTCCCACAATTCATCGGTCACACAATCGCTGTCTATGACGGACGCAAACATGTACCTGTTTTCATCTCTGAAGATATGGTAGGTCACAAATTGGGCGAATTCGCACCAAGCCGTACTTATAAAGGTCATGCTAGTGACGATAAAAAAACAAGACGCTAATGAGAGGAGGCTTTTAAATGCAAGCTAAAGCTGTCGCAAGAACAGTCCGTATTGCTCCTCGCAAAGCACGTCTAGTAATGGACCTGATTCGAGGTAAGCAAGTAGGAGAAGCAGTTTCTATCTTAAACCTTACACCTAAGGCTGCTTCACCAATTATTGAAAAAGTATTAAAATCTGCTATCGCAAATGCTGAGCATAACTACGAGTTGGACGCTAACAGCCTAGTAATTACTCAAGCATTCGTTGACGAAGGTCCAACACTTAAGAGATTCCGTCCACGTGCTATGGGTCGTGCGAGCGCAATTAACAAACGTACTAGCCACATTACAATCGTTGTATCAGAAAAGAAGGAGGGATAATCCGTGGGTCAAAAGGTAAATCCAGTAGGTCTTCGTATTGGCGTCATTCGAGATTGGGAATCTAAATGGTTCGCAGGAAAAGATTACGCAAACTTCTTACATGAAGACTTGAAAATCCGTGAATTCATCAGCAAGCGTTTGTCTGAAGCGTCTGTTTCTAAAGTAGAAATTGAACGTGCTGCAAACCGCGTAAATATCACAATCCACACGGCTAAACCAGGTATGGTAATTGGTAAAGGCGGATCTGAAGTTGAAGCACTTCGTAAAGCTCTTAACAGCCTAACTGGCAAACGTGTACACATTAACATTCTTGAAATCAAGAAAGCAGATCTTGATGCTCAGCTAGTTGCTGAAAACATCGCTCGTCAACTTGAAAATCGTATTTCATTCCGTCGTGCACAAAAACAAACAATCCAACGCACAATGCGTGCTGGAGCACAAGGAATCAAAACAATGGTTTCTGGTCGTCTTGGCGGTGCAGATATTGCTCGTTCTGAATATTACAGTGAAGGTACTGTTCCGTTGCACACACTTCGTGCTGACATCGACTATGCTACTGCTGAAGCTGACACTACTTATGGTAAGCTTGGCGTAAAAGTATGGATCTATCGTGGAGAAGTCCTTCCAACTAAGAAGAATACTGCGGAAGGAGGAAAATAATATGTTATTGCCAAAACGCGTGAAGTATCGCAGAGAACATCGTGGAAAAATGCGTGGTCGTGCAAAGGGCGGCACTGAAGTACATTTCGGTGAATTCGGTATCCAAGCTCTTGAAGCTTCTTGGATCACTAACCGTCAAATCGAAGCTGCTCGTATTGCTATGACTCGTTATATGAAACGTGGCGGTAAAGTTTGGATTAAAATTTTCCCTTCTAAGCCATACACAGCTAAACCTCTTGAGGTCCGCATGGGTTCCGGTAAAGGTGCTCCAGAAGGTTGGGTAGCTGTAGTAAAACCGGGCAAAGTTTTATTTGAAATTTCTGGTGTGTCTGAAGAAGTTGCTCGTGAAGCTCTTCGTCTTGCATCTCACAAATTGCCAATTAAAACGAAGTTCGTAAAACGTGAAGAAATTGGTGGTGAATCAAATGAAAGCTAATGAAATTCGTGACCTTACCACTGCTGAAATTGAACAAAAAGTAAAGTCTCTTAAAGAAGAACTTTTCAATCTTCGTTTCCAATTAGCGACTGGGCAGCTTGAAAATACTGCTCGCATTCGTGAAGTGCGTAAATCAATCGCACGCATGAAAACTGTGATTCGTCAAAGAGAAATCGCTGCTAATAAATAATAATTAGAGGGGAGGACCCGCAAACATGAGCGAACGTAACCAACGTAAAGTGTATCAAGGTCGTGTTGTTTCTGACAAAATGGATAAAACCATCACTGTTGTTGTTGAAACATACAAAAAGCATTCACTTTATGGCAAACGTGTAAGATACTCTAAAAAGTTCAAAGCACATGATGAAAACAACCAAGCAAAAATCGGAGACATCGTAAAGGTCATGGAAACTCGTCCATTATCTGCGACTAAACGCTTTCGTCTAGTTGAAGTTGTCGAAGAAGCTGTTATTATCTAATAAAGTTCGGATTTCTTTTTCCGAAGGGAGGTAACATTAATGATTCAACAGGAGACTCGTTTAAAAGTAGCTGACAACTCTGGCGCACGCGAAGTACTAACGATTAAAGTTCTTGGTGGCTCTGGACGTAAAACGGCTAACATCGGTGATGTCATTGTTTGTACGGTTAAACAAGCAACACCAGGAGGCGTTGTCAAAAAAGGTGAAGTTGTGAAAGCAGTTATCGTTCGTACAAAGAGCGGAGCTCGCAGAAACGATGGATCTTACATCAGTTTTGATGAAAATGCATGTGTCATCATCCGTGACGACAAGAGCCCACGTGGAACTCGTATCTTCGGACCAGTAGCACGTGAACTTCGTGAAAACAACTATATGAAAATTGTTTCTCTAGCACCAGAAGTACTTTAATGAATACAATCCGCGACTCAAGGAGGTGCGATTAAATGCATGTTAAAAAGGGCGATAAAGTAGTGGTTATCTCTGGTAAAGATAAAGGTAAACAAGGTGTCATCCTTGCTGCTTTCCCTAAAAAGGAACGTGTTTTAGTAGAAGGTATTAACCTTGTGAAAAAACACTCTAAACCAACCCAAGCTAACCCTCAAGGCGGAATTTCTGAACAAGAAGCGCCGATCCACGTATCAAACGTAATGCCGCTTGATCCTAAAACGGGTGAAGTGACACGTGTTGGGTATAAAGTTGAGGACGGAAAGAAAGTCCGTGTAGCGAAAAAATCTGGGCAAGTTCTAGATAAATAGTAAATAAGGAAGGGAGGTCTTTCTCATGAACCGCCTTAAAGAAAAGTATGTAAAAGAAATTACACCTGCATTAGTTTCTAAGTTTGAATACACTTCAGTAATGCAAGTGCCAAAAATCGAAAAAATCGTGATCAACATGGGTGTTGGTGACGCAGTTCAAAACGCTAAAGCAATCGATACTGCTGTTGAAGAATTAACGTTTATCGCTGGTCAAAAACCTGTCGTTACTCGTGCGAAGAAATCTATTGCTGGATTCCGTCTACGTGAAGGAATGCCAATCGGTGCGAAAGTAACACTTCGCGGAGAGCGCATGTATGATTTTCTTGATAAACTTATTTCTGTATCTTTACCACGTGTACGTGACTTCCGTGGGATCTCTAAAAAATCTTTCGACGGACGTGGAAACTACACGCTTGGAATTAAAGAACAGTTAATCTTCCCAGAAATTGATTACGATAAAGTAACAAAGGTCCGCGGTATGGATATCGTTATCGTTACTACTGCCAATACGGACGAAGAAGCACGTGAGTTATTAACTCAAGTAGGTATGCCGTTCCAGAAATAATCAATGAAAGGGAGGCGAAATCGTGGCTAAAAAGTCTATGATTGCGAAACAACAACGCAAACAAAAGTTTAAAGTTCAAGAGTATACGCGCTGCGAACGTTGTGGTCGTCCACATTCAGTTATTCGTAAGTTTAAACTTTGCCGTATTTGTTTCCGCGAACTTGCATATAAAGGACAAATTCCTGGCGTTAAAAAAGCTAGCTGGTAATCCCCATAAATGGGAAGGAGGTTATTAAATAATGGTTATGACAGATCCGATTGCAGATTTACTGACTCGTATTCGCAATGCGAACATGGTACGTCATGAGAAGCTAGAAGTACCGGCTTCAAAAATCAAAAGAGAAATTGCTGAAATCTTAAAGCGTGAAGGTTTTATCCGTGACGTTGAATACGTCGAAGACAGCAAACAAGGAATTATCCGTTTGTTTCTTAAATACGGCCAAAACAACGAGCGTGTGATCACTGGTCTTAAAAGAATCAGTAAACCTGGTTTACGCGTATATGCGAAATCAAATGAAGTACCACGTGTACTTAACGGACTTGGAATCGCAATTATTTCTACATCACAAGGTGTTTTATCGGACAAAGAAGCCCGTGCTAAACAAGCTGGTGGAGAAGTACTTGCTTACGTATGGTAAAAAAAGTTTAAGATGAATGGAGGTGCTTGGTATGTCTCGCGTAGGTAAAAAACTACTTGAGATCCCTTCAGGTGTAACTGTGACAAAGAACGATAACACAGTGACAGTAAAGGGACCAAAAGGTGAACTAACTCGTACGTTTCACCCTGATATGGAAATTAAAATTGAGGACAACGTCTTAACTGTAAGCCGTCCGTCTGAACATAAAGAACACCGTGCATTACATGGTACAACACGTAGCTTGCTTGCAAACATGGTTGAAGGTGTATCTAAAGGTTTCGAAAGAGGTTTAGAACTTATCGGTGTCGGTTACCGTGCAGCTAAATCTGGAAACAAACTTGTTCTTAACGTTGGATACTCTCACCCAGTTGAAATCGTTCCTGAGGCTGGAGTTGAAATCGAAGTTCCATCTCAAACGAAAGTAATCGTTAAAGGTATCGATAAAGAGCGTGTAGGAGCTCTAGCTTCTAACATCCGCGCTGTCCGTTCTCCAGAGCCTTACAAAGGTAAAGGAATTCGTTACGAAGGTGAATTCGTTCGCCGTAAAGAAGGAAAAACTGGTAAGTAAGACCGCTTAAAGTGAAGAAAGGAGTGACTCCGATGATTACGAAAACTAGCAAAAACGCTACTCGTCTTAAAAGACATGCTCGTGTTCGTGCGAAACTTTCAGGTTCTGCTGAAAGACCTCGCCTTAATGTTTTCCGTTCTAACAAGAATATCTACGCTCAAGTAATTGATGATGTTAACGGTGTAACACTTGTAAGTGCTTCTACTCTTGATAAAGAGTTAAAGATCGAGAATAGTTCTGACACTGCAGCTGCTACGAAAGTTGGCGAACTTGTTGCAAAACGTGCTGTTGAAAAAGGCATTTCTAACGTGGTATTTGACCGCGGAGGATACCTATATCATGGACGTGTAAAAGCTCTAGCTGAAGCTGCTCGTGAGGCTGGACTTAAATTTTAATAAAAGAAGGAGGGACACATCCGAATGAGTCGTATTGACCCAAGCAAATTAGAGTTAGAAGAACGCTTAGTTACGGTTAACCGCGTAGCGAAAGTTGTTAAAGGTGGACGTCGCTTCCGTTTTGCAGCTTTAGTTGTTGTCGGTGACAAAAATGGTCATGTAGGATTCGGTACTGGTAAAGCACAAGAAGTACCAGAAGCGATCCGCAAAGCTGTTGAAGATGCGAAAAAGAATTTAATTGAAGTACCAATGGTTGGAACTACAATTCCACATGAAATCATCGGTCGATTCGGTGCAGGAAACGTTCTATTGAAGCCTGCTTCAGAAGGTACAGGAGTTATCGCTGGAGGCCCAGTGCGTGCGGTACTTGAGCTTGCTGGTCTAGCTGATATCCTTTCTAAATCTCTAGGTTCTAATACACCGATCAACATGATTCGCGCAACACTTCAAGGTTTAAGTGAACTTAAACGTGCTGAAGATGTAGCGAAGCTTCGTGGAAAATCTGTAGAAGACCTGTTAGGATAAGGAGGGAACAATAATGGCAAATAAATTAGAAATTACCCTCAAACGCAGTGTAATCGGTCGCCCAGAAGATCAGCGTGTCACTGTTCGTACTCTTGGTCTTAAGAAAACAAACCAAACAGTCGTACATGAAGACAATGCAGCGATCCGCGGCATGATTAACAAGGTGTCTCATTTAGTTTCTGTAAAAGAACAATAAAACATTTTTAATTGATAAGGAGGTGCCCAAATGAAACTTCATGAATTGAAGCCTTCAGAAGGTTCACGTAAAGTACGTAACCGTGTTGGTCGTGGTATTGGATCAGGTAACGGTAAAACTTCTGGTAAAGGTCATAAAGGTCAAAACGCTCGTTCTGGGGGCGGTGTACGTCCTGGATTTGAAGGTGGTCAAATGCCCTTATTCCAACGCCTTCCAAAACGTGGTTTTACAAACATCAACCGTAAAGATTATGCGGTAATCAACTTAGACAGATTAAACAGTTTTGACGAAGGAACGGAAGTCACTCCTGAACTTCTTCTAGAGACTGGTTCAATAAGCAAGTTAAAAGCAGGAGTAAAAATTCTTGGCAACGGTAAATTAGAAAAAAAATTAACTGTAAAAGCCAATAAATTCTCTGCTTCTGCGAAAGAAGCGATTGAAGCTGCTGGCGGTACAGCCGAGGTGATCTAACTTGTTTAAGACAATCTCCAATTTTATGCGCGTGAAAGATATACGGAATAAGATTATATTCACACTTTTAATGTTAGTCGTCTTTCGTATAGGTGCTTTCATCCCTGTGCCTAATGTGAACGCCGAAGTTCTCCAGGCACAGGACCAAATGAGTGTTTTCGGAATTCTCAACACGTTTGGGGGCGGGGCACTTTTCCAATTCTCTATTCTTGCAATGGGGATTATGCCGTATATCACCGCTTCAATCATCATCCAGCTCTTGCAGATGGATGTTGTTCCGAAGTTTACTGAGTGGTCAAAGCAAGGAGAGGTTGGCCGCCGAAAATTAGCACAATTCACAAGGTATTTTACAATTGTTCTAGGATTTATCCAGGCGCTAGGAATGTCGTATGGATTCAACAATATGGCAGGAGGCATGCTGATTGAAAACCAAGGTGTTTCAACGTATCTCTTAATTGCGGTCGTACTCACTGCGGGAACAGCATTTTTAATGTGGCTGGGAGAGCAGATTACTGCTCACGGTGTTGGTAACGGTATTTCGATTATTATCTTTGCCGGTATCATCGCAGGTGTCCCTCAAACATTAAAACAAGTGTACGCTCAGCAATTTGTAGGTGGAGATGGACAGTTGTTCATGCAGATCCTTAAAATTGCCCTTATTGTGATTGCCATTCTTGTCATTGTTATAGGTGTTATATACATTCAAATGGCAGTGAGAAAGATTGCGATTCAATATTCAAAAGGAACTGGTCGTGCACAAATGTCTGCTAGTCAAGCAACGCACCTTCCATTGAAAGTGAATCCAGCAGGGGTGATACCAGTCATCTTTGCCGTTGCTTTCATTATTACTCCTCAGACGATCGCATCGTTCTTCGGAACAAATAATGTGACAACTTGGATAACTAACAACTTTGACTATACTAAGCCAATCGGTATGACGATTTATGTAGCACTGATTGTTGCTTTCACATATTTTTATGCCTTTGTCCAAGTAAACCCTGAACAAATGGCTGAAAATCTGCAAAAGCAGGGTGGCTATATCCCGGGAGTTCGTCCAGGGAAAATGACTCAAGATAGAATTACGAGCATTTTGTACCGACTCACTTTTGTGGGCGCCATTTTCTTAGCCGTGATTTCAATACTTCCTATCTTTTTCATTCAATTCGCTGGATTACCTTCGGCTGCACAAATTGGCGGCACAAGTCTTCTCATTGTTGTAGGTGTTGCACTTGAAACAATGAAACAGCTTGAAAGCCAATTAGTGAAACGAAACTACCGTGGATTTATGAAATAAAACAGAGGGCTGGGCTCCTGCCCAACCTCTCTAGTAAGGAAGGGGAAATCCGAAATGAACTTAGTCTTAATGGGGCTTCCGGGTGCTGGCAAAGGCACTCAGGCAGAACGAATTGTTGATGATTATGGGATACCTCATATCTCAACAGGAGATATGTTCCGTGCTGCTATAAAAGAGGAGACACAACTTGGGCTCGAAGCAAAATCCTTTATTGATAAGGGAGAGCTTGTTCCTGATAAGGTCACAATCGGTATTGTTAGAGAAAGACTTGGCAAGAATGATTGTGAACAAGGTTTTCTTCTGGACGGATTTCCGCGAACAGTCGCTCAGGCTGAAGCTTTAGAAGACATTCTAAAGGACCTTGGCAGAACGATTGATTATGTCATTAATATTAAAGTCGATAAAGATGCCTTGATGGAGCGTCTGACTGGCCGAAGAATTTGCAAAAATTGCGGAGCGACATATCATTTAGTATTCAATCCACCTGCGAAAGAAAATGTTTGCGACAAGTGTGGAGGCGAGATTTATCAACGTGCAGATGATAATGCAGAAACCGTTTCGACGAGACTTGAAGTAAACTTAAAGCAGACTGAGCCTTTACTGAACTTCTATTCAGAAAAAGGATATCTTGCAAACATTGATGGTGCGAAGCACATTAACGATGTATACGCAGATATCAAGGATCTGCTTGGGGGATTAAATAAATGATTATCTGTAAAACTCCTCGCGAGCTTGACATTATGAGAGAAGCTGGACGCATTGTCGCACTGACTCATGAAGAGCTCAAGAAACACATAAAACCAGGTATTTCGACAAAAGAATTGGATCAAATTGCCGAATGTTTTATGACAAAGCAGGGTGCAATCCCATCTTTTAAAGGGTATAATGGTTTTCGCGGGAGCATTTGCGTTTCGGTGAATGAAGAACTCGTTCACGGTATTCCTGGTAAACGGGTTTTACGTGATGGAGACATCATTAGTATCGATATCGGTGCAAAGTTAAATGGCTATCATGGTGACTCTGCTTGGACTTATTCAGTTGGGGTAATCAGTGATGAGGACCGCAAACTACTGGAAGTCACAGAGGAATCTCTATATAAAGGCTTACAGGAAGCAAAGCCAGGCGAACGTCTGTCAAACATTTCCCATGCCATACAAACGTATGTTGAAGGTGAGAATTTCTCAGTTGTTAGAGAATATGTTGGACATGGTGTCGGACAGGATCTTCATGAGGACCCTCAAATTCCTCATTATGGTCCGCCTAACAAAGGCCCACGGCTAAAACCTGGAATGGTGTTGGCCATCGAACCGATGGTGAACGCAGGCAGCCGATATGTGAAAACACTGGCTGATAACTGGACGGTTGTAACGGTTGATGGGAAAAAGTGTGCTCACTTTGAGCATACGATTGCGATTACAGATACAGGTTTTGATATACTGACTAAGATTTAGGTCTTCACTAAAGCCTTTCAAGCCCAAATCGGGCAGGTTGTCTGTATAGTCCAAGGAAAGAACAAGATCAGTATACAGTTGTTCAGCGGCATGTTCGGTGGCTGCCATGTACTAGTCGCAGACGGAGAAAAGCGTAAATTTCATTCTCCTAAGAAAAAAATATCAATCATTTAACCTTTTATGATTGCGTATCTCCGGAAGTTCAGAACAGTATATTCAAAACAGGTCGGGTGATAGATGGACAATTGAGATAATCTCTTTTGGACATTTATCAGAGAGCAAGTTACTGATTTGAAGAAGGGAGAACACTTGAATGGCGAAAGACGATGTAATTGAAGTGGAAGGTACTGTAGTTGAAACTCTGCCAAACGCAATGTTCAAAGTTGAACTAGAGAATGGTCATACAGTTTTAGCGCATGTATCAGGAAAAATCCGTATGCACTTCATTCGCATTTTACCTGGAGACAAAGTTACGGTAGAATTATCTCCATATGACTTAACTCGTGGTAGAATTACGTACCGTTACAAATAAAGCAACTCCGGAAGAAGGAGGTTGGAAACACATGAAAGTGAGACCATCTGTTAAACCTATCTGTGAAAAATGTAAAGTGATTCGCAGAAAAGGAAAAGTAATGGTGATCTGTGAAAACCCAAAACATAAACAAAAACAAGGCTAATAACAAGGAGGTGCCCAAATCATGGCTCGTATTGCTGGTGTAGATATTCCACGTGATAAGCGTGTTGTCATTTCTTTAACATATGTTTTTGGAATTGGTCGTACGACTGCTCAACAAGTCCTTAAAGAAGCAGGTGTTTCTGAAGACACTCGCGTTCGCGATCTAACTGAAGACGAACTTGGTAAAATCCGTGATATCATTGACAAACTTAAAGTAGAAGGTGACCTTCGTCGTGAAGTTTCACTTAATATTAAGCGTCTAATTGAAATCGGAAGCTACCGCGGAATCCGTCATCGTAGAGGACTTCCTGTTCGTGGACAAAACACAAAAAACAACGCACGCACTCGTAAAGGTCCGCGTCGTACTGTAGCTAACAAGAAAAAATAAGTAAAGGAGGTAGTTAAAGAATGGCTGCTGCTCGTAAATCAAATACGCGTAAACGTCGCGTGAAAAAGAATATTGAAGCTGGAATCGCTCATATCCGTTCCACTTTCAACAACACGATTGTAACGATTACTGATGTTCATGGAAACGCAATTTCTTGGTCAAGTGCTGGTGCATTAGGATTCAGAGGTTCTCGTAAATCTACTCCTTTCGCTGCACAAATGGCTGCTGAAACTGCTGCTAAAGGTTCTATCGAACATGGTCTTAAAACACTTGAAGTAACTGTTAAAGGTCCTGGTTCTGGTCGTGAAGCTGCAATTCGTGCACTTCAAGCTGCAGGTCTTGAAGTTACTGCAATCAGAGACGTAACTCCAGTTCCTCATAACGGATGCCGTCCGCCAAAACGTCGCCGCGTGTAATTTGTTTGTATAGATTTTGTGTCCCTGTCAATAATGGGTTATGATACAGTTATTTATGAGACGAATACACGACTCGTTGCCTGAGCACATACGGGACTAAACAATGAGGAATTTCGGATGGAATCTTATATGATTCTATTCGAGGTTTCGACGTTTTGAAGGAGGGTTTTATTAGATGATCGAAATTGAAAAACCAAAAATCGAAACGGTTGAAATCAGCGATGATGCCAAGTATGGCAAGTTTGTCGTAGAGCCACTTGAGCGTGGATATGGTACCACTTTAGGGAACTCCCTTCGTCGTATCCTTTTATCCTCACTTCCTGGTGCAGCTGTAACATCGATCCAGATAGATGGTGTCTTACACGAATTCTCAACGATTGAAGGCGTGGTTGAAGATGTTACAACAATTATCTTAAACATTAAAAAGCTTGCACTCAAAATTTACTCTGAAGAAGAGAAGACGCTTGAAATTGATGTACAAGATGAAGGTGCTGTAACAGCTGCTGATATTACACACGACAGCGATATTGAAATCTTAAATCCAGATCTTCACATCGCAACTCTTGGCAAGAATGCGAGCTTTCGTGTTCGTTTGACTGCACAAAGAGGTCGTGGGTATAATCCTGCTGATGCAAACAAAAGAGACGATCAGCCTATCGGCGTGATTCCGATCGACTCAATCTATACACCTGTATCTCGTGTGACTTATCAAGTGGAAAACACCCGTGTTGGGCAAATTACAAACTATGATAAACTAACACTAGATGTATGGACTGATGGAAGCACAGGACCGAAAGAAGCGATCGCTCTAGGTTCTAAGATTTTAACTGAACATCTTAATATATTCGTTGGGTTAACTGACGAAGCTCAGCATGCAGAAATCATGGTTGAAAAAGAAGAAGACCAAAAAGAAAAAGTGCTTGAAATGACAATTGAAGAGCTTGATCTTTCTGTTCGTTCTTACAACTGTTTGAAGCGTGCGGGTATTAACACTGTTCAAGAGCTTGCTAACAAGACAGAAGAGGATATGATGAAAGTTCGTAACCTTGGACGTAAATCTCTTGAAGAAGTGAAAGCGAAACTAGAAGAACTTGGACTGGGTCTTCGTAAAGACGATTGACTAGTTTCATTGTGAACTAGGATTTTCGTGTGTTTTTTATTCATACAGCATCTCTAATTAAGGAGGGGACATCACATGGCATACAGAAAGCTAGGACGCACTAGTGCACAACGTAAAGCAATGCTTCGTGATCTAACGACTGATTTGATTATCAACGAACGCATTGAAACAACTGAAACACGTGCGAAAGAACTTCGCTCTGTAGTTGAAAAAATGATCACTCTTGGCAAACGCGGAGATCTTCATGCTCGCCGTCAAGCTGCAGCTTACATTCGTAACGAAGTAGCTAACGCTGAAACGAACCAAGATGCACTTCAAAAATTGTTCGCTGACGTTGCAACTCGCTACGAAGATCGCCAAGGTGGATACACTCGTATCATGAAGCTTGGACCTCGTCGCGGCGATGGCGCACCAATGGCTGTCATTGAATTAGTTTAATCACATATCGTGTATCTAAGAAAGGGCGGGACAGTTCAAACTGGATCTATGCCCTTTTTTAGATACTACGGCTGTTTAGGAATAAGCAAAGAAGAGATTGAGCTGAGAGGAGGTCCGGTAGAGATGGGGAAGACATTAATTGACGTAAAAGACATTGTATTTCGTTATCACAAAGATGCGGACAAGCCCGTTTTAGATCAAGTATCATTGCATGTGAATCAAAATGAATGGCTCGCCATTGTTGGTCACAACGGTTCAGGTAAATCCACACTTGCCCGCGTACTGAATGGGCTCATTTTACCGGATGCTGGAACGGTCAAGGTTGGTGAGATTGAGCTGAAAGAAAAAAGTGTTTGGGATATCCGCAAAAAAGTTGGAATGGTCTTTCAAAACCCAGATAACCAATTCGTTGGCTCAACGGTTCGTGATGATGTGGCTTTTGGTTTAGAAAATAACGGGGTTGAGCGGGAATTGATGATAGAACGTGTAGATTGGGCTGTCAAACAGGTCAGTATGCAGGAGTTTCTTGATCAAGAGCCGCACCATCTATCAGGCGGGCAAAAGCAGAGAGTAGCCATCGCAGGTGTGCTTGCCGCAAGCCCTGACATCATGATCTTGGATGAAGCAACATCAATGCTTGATCCGATTGGCCGTGAAGAAGTGTTAGAGACCGTCAGACTGCTGAAGGAACAAGGAACGGTCACGGTCATCTCCATCACACATGATTTAGACGAGGCTGCGAAAGCAGATCGCGTGATTGTGATGAACGGTGGCAAGAAATTTGCCGAGGGAACACCAGAGGAAGTATTTGAACTAGATGAACAGCTGGTTCAGATCGGACTTGATCTGCCATTTTGCTACCGGTTGAGCAAGCAATTAAAGCAGCAAGGTGTGCCACTTGCAAATGCCCATTTGACACAAGAAGGATTGGTGAAAGAGCTATGGACATTACGATCAAAGAATTAGAGCATCGTTATCAAATGAAAACGCCGTTTGAGCGTCTCGCTTTGTATGATGTCAATGCTTCCATCAAAGAAGGCAGCTATGTCGCTGTCATTGGTCATACGGGCTCTGGCAAGTCCACATTGCTGCAGCACTTAAATGGGTTGCTCAAACCAACAAAAGGGAGCATTGCGCTTGGAGATACGGTCTTACAAGCCAATAAAAAGCAGAAGGACTTGAAATCCCTTCGGAAAAAAGTAGGCATCGTGTTTCAGTTTCCTGAGCATCAGCTTTTTGAGGAGACCATTCTGAAGGATATCTGTTTTGGTCCAATGAATTTTGGCGTTCCTCAGGAGAAGGCAGAAGTCAAGGCAAAGGAGATGCTGAAGCTCGTAGGCCTGCCTGAATCCTTATTATCTCGATCACCTTTTGAATTAAGCGGGGGTCAAATGAGACGCGTGGCGATTGCAGGTGTTCTAGCTATGGAGCCAGAAGTGCTTGTGCTTGATGAGCCGACTGCAGGATTAGATCCACGCGGGCGAAAAGAAATCATGGACATGTTCTATGAGCTTCATCAAAAAGCAAATCTGACCACGATCCTTGTTACACACAGTATGGAGGATGCCGCTCATTATGCGGATCAAATGATTGTGATGCATAAAGGAACAGTAAAGGCGACAGGTACGCCGAGAGAGCTATTTGCCAATCGCACAGACATGTCTTCTTTCGGTCTCGACCTCCCGGAAACGATTAAATTCCAGCAGGCCTTAGAAGAAAAGCTGGGCATTGCGTTTCCAAGGCCGCTTTTAACTATGAAAGAAATGGCAGAAGCCTTAACAGCTCTATATCAGGAGGACACGTCATCATGATGGATAGTATGATTATCGGCAAATATGTGCCAGGTTCATCCTTTGTCCATCGTCTTGATCCAAGGACAAAGCTGTTATCAATTTTCTTTTTCGTCTTTATTGTCTTTTTTGCTAATAACTACATTACTTACGGGCTTTTAGGGGTCTTTACGATCCTTGTGGTGATGTTTTCTCAGGTGCCGCTTTACTTTATTCTCAAAGGAATGAAGCCGATCCTATGGATTGTCCTCTTTACCTTTATTCTGCATATCTTCATGACAAAGGATGGCGCCTTGCTATTTCACTTTGGTTTTCTGAATATTTATGAAGAAGGTTTAAAGCAGGGGATATTCATCTCACTCCGTTTTGTCTATCTCATCATGATGACGACACTTCTAACGTTAACCACAACGCCTATAGAAGTGACAGATGGCATGGAAAAGCTGCTGCACCCCTTCCGTAAAATCAAACTGCCTGTTCATGAGCTTGCTCTCATGATGTCCATCTCTCTTCGGTTTATTCCGACTTTACTCGAAGAGACGGACAAAATCATGAAGGCACAAATGGCAAGAGGTGTTGATTTTACTAGCGGACCAGTGAAAGATCGTTTAAAAGCGATTGTTCCGTTGCTTGTCCCGCTTTTCGTCAGTGCGTTTAAGCGTGCGGAGGAATTGGCGACCGCTATGGAAGCGAGAGGCTATCGAGGGGGAGAAGGGCGTACGAAATACCGTCAGCTTGTCTGGGGCACGAAAGACACGTTCACGCTGCTTCTATTCATCCTGTTAACAGCACTCCTTGTGCTTTTTAGAAATTAGGTGATGCCTAGATGAAAGTAAAATGTACTGTATCATACGATGGAACACATTTTAAAGGCTATCAGGTGCAGCCTGGGCAGCGAACCGTACAAACGGAGATTGAGTCTGCCCTTGCCAGAATGCATAAACAGGATGAACTGATTCCGATTGTGGCTTCTGGCCGGACGGACAGCGGTGTTCACGCAAAGGGGCAGGTCATCCATTTCGACACCCCGCTTGCCATCACGATGGAGAGATGGCCTTTTGCCCTTAACAGCTTGCTGCCAGATGACATTCGTGTTCTAAAGGCTGAGGAAGTGGATGAGTCGTTTCATGCAAGATTTGGTGTCGTTTCGAAGGAGTACCGATATAGAGTCTCAACGGAAACGCATCAAAATGTGTTTACGAGACAGTATGCCTGCCACTATCCTTACCGGCTAGATGTCGACAAAATGAGAGAAGCCGCTGGGCACCTGATTGGCACACATGACTTCACAAGCTTTTGTGCGGCCAATACAGAGGTTCAGGACAAGGTGAGGGATATTTACGCCCTCGAGTGGAAAAACGTCTCAGATGGGCTTGAAATGCGTGTGAAAGGAAATGGTTTTTTATACAACATGGTGCGAATTATTGCTGGGACGTTACTTGAAATCGGATCTGGTAAATTTCACCCTGAAGAGATAAAAGCCATGCTTGCCGCGCGAAATCGCGAAGTGGCAGGCAAGACTGCGCCTAGTCACGGACTGTATTTATGGGAAGTTTTCTATGACAACTAAACCAGGTGTAACATGTTCTTGACACAGGAAGCAGAAAGTTATAAGATATCATATGGTATGTATTTCAACCCCACAAATAAGCCCCGGAAACTTATCTGTGTTTTGAAATAGAACGTAGCATTTGATTCAAGGAAAAATCATTGATTTATTTAGGAGGGAAACTCATGCGTACAACACCAATGGCGAACGCAAGCACAATTGAGCGCAAATGGCTAGTTGTTGATGCGGCAGGCAAGACTCTAGGTCGTCTTTCTACTGAAGTAGCATCACTTTTGCGCGGTAAGCATAAACCAACTTATACACCAAACGTTGATACAGGTGATCACGTCATCATCATCAATGCTGAGAAGATTGAATTAACTGGTAAGAAATTGACGGACAAAATTTACTACCGTCACACAATGCACCCAGGTGGTTTGAAACAAAGAACTGCTCTTGAGATGCGTACAAACTACCCTGAAAAAATGTTGGAGCTTGCTATCAAAGGTATGCTTCCAAAGGGTCCACTAGGTCGTCAAATGTTCAAAAAATTAAATGTGTACCGTGGTTCTGAGCATCCACATCAAGCACAACAACCTGAAGTTTACGAACTTCGCGGTTAATTATAAGGGAGGTTAACAATTTGGCACAGGTTCAATATTACGGTACAGGTCGTCGTAAAAGTTCTGTAGCGCGCGTTCGCTTAGTTCCAGGTGAAGGCCGTATCGTCGTTAATAATCGTGAAATTACTGAATACATTCCATTCGCTGCTTTAATCGAAGACGTGAAACAGCCTTTGAACATCACAGAAACAGCTAACAGCTACGATGTTCTTGTAAATGTTCACGGTGGTGGATTCTCTGGTCAAGCTGGAGCAATTCGTCACGGTATCTCTCGTGCTCTTCTAGAAGTAGATCCTGAGTACCGTACACCACTTAAACGTGCTGGACTTCTTACTCGTGACTCTCGTATGAAAGAGCGTAAAAAATACGGTCTTAAAGGCGCACGTAGAGCTCCTCAGTTCTCGAAGCGTTAATCAATTTTATATTGTATGGACGTTTTACAAAGTTTTGTTACAGACAAACTATATAAAAAAGCATCAGCATTTTGCTGGTGCTTTTTTCTGGTAATAAGAATACCTTTGCTGTCTGAATCTTTATATTTTCTATCTGCTTAGCTTAGTACCTATAAATAGGTTCCTACAGTTTGTAGTCCTTCCTATTTTTAGATAAAGCTACACTAAGAAACTATTCTCTTTAAGAAATAGTTTTCAATGAAGTGGAGCTGTTTGATTTTGAAACTTAATTACTTGCTCAAAAGTGACTTTAAGCAGGGCTAATTAATTATTAAATCGAATAAAAATTTTATCCCATTGGATATATACCCATGTTATTTATAGGTAATTCCTTTTTAGTAAGAAACAAATTTATTAAACTTTTAAATTTGTGACTGGATTACCTTTAAAAAATTTTAGAAAGTCAGTATTCTTAGAAAAACTATTTCATTTAACATATTTGTTAATTTGCATGTTGAAGTTGATTAAAAAATACCAAGTTAAGAAAGGGTGCAATTGAAATTTGAGCCTTAACAATCTTATTAATCAAATTAACAAAATATCCGATAGCCAGAGGTTAAGGGGAACTTATTTTGAGTATATTGTTCAAGCCTACTTAAAGAATGAGCCCATGTATAAGAATGAGTTTACAAATGTTTGGATGTTAAATGAAGTACCATTAGACCTGGGAATCTCTCATATTGATACAGGGGTCGATCTAGTTGCACAAAAACGTACTGGTGAACTAGTCAGCTATTCAGGCTAAGTTCTATGAAGGTACTGTTCAAAAATCTAATATTGATTCTTTCTTGGGAGAATTAGGACGTTCTTATTTTTCATCAGGAATTATCGTTAGTACTACAGATAAATGGGGGAAAAATGCTGAACAGGCATTAGCGGATAGAGAAGACGTTATAAGAATCGGCTTATCTGATTTGAGGAGTTCTCAGATTGATTGGAATCAATTTTCTTTTGCTAGCCCTGAAGAAGTAAAGGTTAGAAAAGCAAAAAAAGTTCGTAAGTATCAACAGGATGCTATAAATGCTGCCTTAACTTATTTTGAAAAAAAAGATCGGGGGCAGTTAATTATGGCTCCTGGTACTGGAAAAACATTTACTAGTTTAAAGTTGACGGAAGCATTGGCAAAAAAGACAAATAAGGAACAGTTTATTGTTTTATATTTGGTTCCAAGTATTCAATTATTAACACAGACTCTAAGAGGTTGGAATAATGATTCTGAAATGTCAATCTCCTCAATGGCTGTAACAAGTGATCGAAATGCAAGTAGAGGGAAAATAAATCAAGATGAAACTAATTTGGTTACTAGAGCCAGTGATATTGGTTATCCAGCTACTACTTCATATAAAAAAGTTGTTTCAAATTATATGGAGCTATCAAAAAAGGATAAAACGGAGTTACTTGTTGTGTTTGGGACATATCAATCAATAGATGTTTTAGGCAATGCGCAAAAACATGGATTTCCTGAATTTGACTTAATAATTGCTGATGAAGCGCATAGAACGACCGGAGCCACTGCATTAGGAGAAGAAGATAGCGCATTTCAAAAAGTTCATTCTGATAATAATGTTAAAGGAAACAAACGTCTTTATCAAACAGCAACCCCTAAATTATATGGAGCAGAAGCTAAAAAAAGAGCAGAGGCATCTTCTGTGGTTATCTCTAGTATGGATGACCCAGAAAGATATGGTGAAGTGTTTTATCGTTTGGGTTTTGGAGATGCGATCTCACAAGACTATTTGACAGATTATAAATTGATGGTACTTGCTGTTGATGAAACCGTTATTCAAAAAGATATGCAAAAATCAATTGCTGATCCCGAAAATGGGTTAGGGATTGATGATATTGGTCGGATTATCGGTATTTGGAATGGCATGATCAAGAGAGAAACATTTTCAAATAAAGTAAGTGGTGATCCTATGAAACGTGCGATAGCCTTTTCTAGGACGATTAAGGACAGTCAAAAAATTACTAATCAGTTTGAAAATGTTGTTAATGATTATCTAAACTTAGAAGGAGGCTATCGTGCAGAAGTTCGACATGTTGACGGAGGTATGAACGCATTAGAGAAGAACGAAGCGCTTGATTGGTTAGCTAGTGAAAATATACCTGATAATTCAGCTCGAATTCTATCCAATGTGCGATTTCTTACTGAGGGAATTGATGTTCCTAATCTGGATGCAATCATCTTCTTATCACCTAGGAAGTCTCAAGTAGATATTGTTCAAGCTGTTGGGAGGATTATCCGTAAATCGGCTGACAAAGAATATGGGTACATTATTTTACCCATCGTAATACCTGCCGGAGAAACGCCAGAAACCATTTTAGACAATAACAAAACATATGATGTAATTTGGCAAGTCTTAAATGCTTTGCGATCAGTAGATGAACGTTTTGAAGCAACTGTAAACAAATTGCAGCTTAATAAAACCAAACCAGATAATATTAATTTAATTGGAGTAGGAACTGCACCAGATGAGCCTAACTTTAATCAAAAAGATAGAATCAGTGAGGAGAAAACAGCTTATCAGACTTCTTTAGACTTAGAATGGGAAAAAGTAGAAGGAGCTATTTATGGGAAAATTGTCCAAAAAGTTGGGGATAGACGTTATTTAGAAGACTGGTCAGCAGATGTAGCAAAGATTGCTAGAAGACATATGAATTATATTGAAATCATTATCAAGCAGAACTCAGAAGCTAAAAAAGCGTTTGATAAGTTTGTTTCAAGTTTGCGTCATAATATCAATGAATCTATTTCTTATGATCAAGCTATAGAAATGTTGGCACAACATTTGATTACTTTACCAATCTTTGAAGCTTTATTTGATGAATACAGTTTTGTTAGAAATAATCCAGTTGGTTCCTCTATGGAACAGATTATTGAGGAATTTTCGAAATACGGTTTTGAAAAGGAACAAAAAGAACTGATTCCTTTCTATGAATCTGTAAAATTAAGAGCTAGTGGTATAGATAATGCAGAAGCTAAACAAAAGATTATTATTACATTGTATGATAAGTTTTTTAGTACTGGTTTCAAATCAACTACAGAACGGCTAGGTATAGTGTTTACACCAATTGAAGTTGTTGATTTTATTGTTAGATCAGTTGATGATGTATTAAAAAAATATTTCAGGAAGACAATTGCTGATGAGGGTGTGCACATTCTTGATCCTTTTACAGGAACAGGAACCTTTATTGTACGAACTTTGTCGTATTTAAAATCAAAGATGGACATTGGTGAAATAACTTTGGTTGATATAATTCGTAAATATACTCAAGAACTTCATGCCAATGAAATTGTACTACTGAGTTATTATATTGCTGCAATTAATATTGAAGCAACTTTTGATGAGATCAAACATGGTGGGTATAAATCATTTGAAGGGATTGTTCTAACAGACACTTTTGAGAGTATGGAAAATGAAGATACACTTGATGATTCATACTTCGGAACTAATGATGACCGCTTGAGAAAGCAACAAGAGGTACCGATTACTGCGATAATTGGAAATCCACCTTATTCTATTGGACAAAAGGATGTAAATTCTGATGCAAAATCAGTACAGTATCCGGTTTTGCAGAAGTCAATTTTAGATACGTATGCTAAAAATTCAAGTGGGCGAGCTCAAAACACTCTTTACGATTCATATATTCAAGCATTTAGATGGGCAAGTAATAGAATTCAAAGAAAAGGTGTTATTGGATTCGTATCTAACGGTTCTTATATAGACGGCTTAAATACAGATGGTCTTCGCAAATCTCTTCACGAAGAATTCAATTATCTTTATATTTTTAATTTACGAGGTGATCAACGAACTCAGGGGGAGTTTTCTCGTAAAGAAGGTGGAAAAATTTTTGGATCGGGTAGTCGTACACCTATTGCTATAAGTATTTTGGTAAAAGACGGCTCAGATAATCATGAGATATATTATCATGAGATTGGGGATTATCTCAGTCGTGATGAAAAATTAAAAATTTTAAGAGATAGGCAATCAGTTTATGGTATTAATTGGGATATTGTGATACCTGATAAGAATAATGACTGGATTAATCAGCGTGATGAGAATTATTTGAGTTATAAAGCTATGGACGGGGAGATATTCCATTCACGTATTTCTGGTATTGGAACCAAACGTGATGCTTGGGTAGTGAATTTTGGAAAATCATCTCTTCAAAATAATGTGCAGATATTACTTGATGCCTATGAAGAATCACGTAAGATTATTGAGAATGGTGGAAACCATCAGCAAGTTGTTACCGATGAGAAGAGAATTAAATGGAGTCGAGGGCTATGGCAATATGTTGATCGTAAAGAACGAATTGATTATGATCCGCAAAATATAATCGAAGTTATGTATCGTCCATTTACAAAAAAACACCTTTACTATTCACGTGGAATAGTAGAATATCCAGGTAAATTCCATAATTTCGATAATCTAATGATATTTTCAACTGGACGAGGAATTAATAAGGCATATTCAGCAATTATGACAAATATACCGGTAGAATCTGCACTTGAAGATAAGGGTCAAGGCTTTGTGTTAAATGAACTTTCACATGGAGATTCATTGTTTGATAAATCGCTGAACCTTAATGGTATCTCAGGTATGTCACCAGAGGACACTTTTTATTATGTTTACAGTGTACTCCATTCAATAGATTATCGACAAAAATATGCATACGATTTGAAAAAAGCATTACCACGCATTCCGTTGCTTAAAAATAAAGACAAATATGTTGAAATTGGGCGTAAACTTGCTCACTTACATTTGAATTATGAGAGTCAACCAAGTTGGGAAGGAGTCGAGGTTAAATTTACTAGCGCTGAGCCAAGCTATCGTGTTAAGAAAATGAAACATCCAAATAAACATAATTTCGATACAATTATTTTTAATGAAGACATTACTGTTAAGAACATTCCTGAAAGAGCCTATGAATATGTTGTTAATGGCCGACCGGCAATTGAATGGATTATAGATCAATATAAAGTGAAAACTGATAAAAAAACTGGAATTACTGATGATCCTAATGAGTTTTCTGACGATCCTAAATATGTTCTTAATTTGTTGTTATCAATTATCAATGTATCTGTTCAAACTGTTGATTTAGTAAACAGCTTACCACTGATGGAAATAATTGATTGAAAGACAAATCTACATATAACTAATACAAATGTAGAGGGTTTTGAAGAATTTGTATTCAACTAACATCTTTTACGTTTCAAAATGGTATCGATAGCTGATTTTATCCTTACAACCTATTATTTATACTGACAAATATTGATGAAAAAGCATTTTCCTTAACTGGTAGTTCTCAAAACGTTAATCAATTTTATATTGTATGGACGTTTTACAAAGGTTTGTTACAGACAAACCGTATAACAAAAGCATCAGATTTGCTGGTGCTTTTTATGTGGATAGATCATGACTGGTCTCTTCCTCTTAGATACGTATAAAATATGAGTATAGAAATTTTCTGTTTAAAAAGATGGAGGTTGTCCTATGAATCTAACGACAGAAAGATGTCTCATTCGACCGTTTACTGAGGATGATTGGCAGGATGTCTATGTATATACATCTGATCCGGCAGTGATGAAGTATATTCCGGAAGATGTTTTTTCTAAAGAAGATGCGAAGGAATTTGTCAAAAATAATGGTGATGAAACAGCTAAGAATTTTGCTGTCCTATTAAAAGAAGATCATCCATGCATTGGGCATATGTAAACGCTAGAATAGAGTTAACAGTTTTTTGCTTGATAGGATTTTACACTTTTGCTCAATCAGTCTAATACTTTAGTAAAATAGTTAATGACGTTATTTTACTGGAGGTTAGGAACTTGGAGAAGAAATTAGTGTTGTATTTGAAAATTAAGGATCTTCATAAACAAAAGTTTAAAGTAGCTCAAATTGCGAAAGAGCTTAAGATCTCAAGACCCACTGTCTACAAGTATTTACAGATGACTTTTGAGGAAGCGAAAACTTATACTGAACAACCTGTTGGGAAAAAAAGAAATTAGACAGCTATAAGGACTGGATACTTGCCTGGTTAGAAGAGTATCCTCACTTAAGTGCTGCACAGATACATGATTGGCTACTAGAGAGATCCCCCGCCCTAGCGGTCGGGGGAAGTACTGTAAGATCATATGTTAAAGATATTAGGGAAATCTACCAGATTAGAAGAAGGTAATGGCCCGCCAATACGAGGCCATCCCTCAATAACCCATGGGGAAACAGTGTATTGTCAACACTAAACTAGACAGCTTTTTTAAGGTTCCTAGACTTGTATTCAACTAGACTTAAATAGCCCAAAGTCCCATGGATTCTGATGTGGTTGTACCAGTGCACATAATTAAAAAGTTCAATATCTAGTTGTGCTTGTTTTTCAAAATGGGCATGATTCACAAATTCAGTTTTAATAACCTTAAACATCGCTTCAGCGACGGCATTATCATAAGGTGACCCTTTGAAGCTTAAGGAGCGTTTGATTTGAAAGGTTTTTAAGGCCTCA
>NZ_JBAWSW010000012.1:0-65429 GCF_037104745.1 Bacillus sp. FJAT-53060 | reverse complement strand
GTTATCGAGAACTTCTTCGGTATCTTAAAGTCTGAATTTCTATACCTAAAAGAATTTGAGGACATCGAACACTTCAAGCAAGAACTTGAACAATATATTGATTACTACAATCACACACGTATAAAGACGAAACTAAAAGGCATGAGTCCGATACAATATCGAACTCATGCCTCGAAAGCTGTCTAATAAATACCGTGTCTAACTTAAGGGGGTCACTTCACTTCTCGGCTGTTTTTTTATTCATATTCCTCAACAATTTCTTTCACAGTAAAAGATAGTGCATGGTAGACGTATAAGCAGGTCATCAAAGCAGGATAGCCGAATCTTGTTCCATCTTCAGCGGGCACAAGTGGTTTTTTAAGCCGGAAATCAATATGGACATCACAATGCTCTTCAATTACTGACAGCTCCTTTTGTGCAGGCCCCACTCCAACAATGGGCGTACCTTGGGTGTACAGTTCTTTTACAAGGGATTGGATCTCCGGATCTTCTTGATCTGAATAAAATAGCAGCACCCTGTCACTTAGATAAAGTAAGCTGCGCTCCTTTTGATCCTGCGGCAGCACTTTTGCACCGGGAAATGGCTCCTTGCTTTCGGATGCCTCTAAGGCCACAGCAGCTAGCTCATTCTGTCCATGGAAATAAACAGCATGTCCACTGATTACGGCTTGAGCAAGAAGGCGTGCGCCCTCTTCAATCGCTTCTGTTTGTTTTTCTCCGATACGTGAAAAAATACTTGATAACTGGGTTGTGAATATTTTTAACAAGACTCATTTCCTCCTTCGGTCAAATCATTTTATAATGAATATAAAGAGAATATTAGGAAAAATGCTCAGAAAATGTAGTAAAGTAAACTATTATAATTAAAGGAAATGTGAAAATCAAACAGAATTATTTAACAACTGCTCTTTTTATGGCGAAAAACGAAAGCAATGGGGTGTAACAGATGAATGAGAAAATTTTAATTGTCGATGATCAGTACGGTATTCGAATCTTACTGAATGAAGTGTTTCATAAAGAAGGCTATCAAACCTTCCAAGCGGCCAATGGATTACAGGCGTTAGATATTGTGAAAAACCATAGACCGAACCTTGTTCTGCTAGATATGAAAATTCCCGGAATGGACGGGATTGAGATTTTAAAACGGATGAAATTAATTGATGAAGACATTCGCGTGATCATTATGACAGCCTATGGCGAACTAGACATGATTCAAGAATCCAAAGAACTTGGCGCATTGACGCACTTCGCAAAACCATTCGATATTGATGAAATCCGAGATGCAGTCAAAGAATATTTGCCGCTTGAAACAAATGGTTAGATGGAAATGATTGAATCAAGTCATTCTATTGCCGATTTGTCGAATAATTGGTATTCTAGATAAGAAGAAGAAAGCGATCTGACTTTGAAAGTTTACATATGGCGAGAAAATCTGGTCATGCTAGGGTAGAGAGCTTTTTTTAGTAAGCAAATTAGCTACATAGGGAGGATTTTTCATCATGCCTTTAGTTTCAATGACAGAAATGTTGAAAGATGCAAAGGAAAAAGGTTACGCTGTTGGACAGTTTAACTTAAATAATTTAGAATTCACACAAGCGATTTTACAAGCTGCTGAAGAAGAGAAATCTCCAGTTATCTTAGGAGTATCTGAAGGAGCAGGACGCTATATGGGCGGCTTCAAAACAGTTGTCGCAATGGTTAAAGCGTTAATCGAAGAATATAATGTAACAGTTCCTGTTGCGATTCATTTAGATCACGGTTCAAGCTTTGAATCTTGTGCAAAAGCGATTCATGCAGGATTTACTTCTGTCATGATCGATGCTTCTCACCATCCATTTGATGAGAACGTGGCAACAACTGCAAAAGTAGTTGAGCTTGCACATTTCCACGGTGTATCTGTAGAAGCTGAGCTTGGAACTGTTGGTGGACAAGAAGATGACGTCATCGCTGAGGGTGTTATTTATGCTGATCCAAAAGAGTGTCAAGAGCTTGTAGAACGTACTGGCATTGACTGCCTTGCACCTGCTCTAGGTTCAGTACATGGTCCATACAAAGGTGAACCAAACCTTGGTTTCACCGAAATGGAAGAAATTGGAAAATCAGCAGGTCTTCCACTTGTTCTTCATGGCGGAACAGGTATCCCGACTGCTGACATTAAGCGTGCAATATCACTTGGTACAGCAAAAATTAATGTAAACACTGAAAACCAAATTGCTTCTGCGAAAGCAGTTCGCGACACACTTGCTGCAAAAACAGAAGAGTATGATCCACGTAAATATCTTGGACCAGCTCGTGACGCAATTAAAGAAACTGTTATCGGCAAAATGCGTGAATTTGGTTCTTCTAACCAAGCATAATTTGATGAGAACCGAAAGCCGCCTGATTCACAGGCGGTTTTCTCCATATCTTGAGAAAGCGCAATTCAATTTACATGTCAGACAATTTATTGATAGGAGAGAGGCACGGTTATGTTATTTTTCGTAGATACAGCGAATATCGAAGACATCAAAGAGGCACACGAGTTTGGCATATTAGCAGGCGTCACAACAAACCCTAGTTTAGTAGCGAAAGAAAAGGGTGTATCATTTCATGATCGTCTTCGTGAAATCACTAACGTGGTGTCAGGTTCTGTCAGCGCGGAAGTCATTTCTCTAAAAGCCGAGGAAATGATTGAAGAAGGAAAAGAGCTTGCTGCTATTGCACCAAATATCACGGTGAAAGTTCCAATGACAACTGATGGACTAAAAGCAGTCAAAGCCCTAACAGACCTTGGTATTAAAACAAACGTCACATTGATCTTCAATTCAAATCAGGCACTGCTTGCAGCAAGAGCGGGTGCGACGTATGTTTCTCCATTCCTTGGTCGTTTAGATGACATCGGCCACAATGGTCTTGATCTCATTAGCGAAGTGAAAACCATTTTTGATGTTCATGGATTAGATACACAAATTATTGCTGCATCCATTCGTCACCCTCAGCATGTGACAGAAGCTGCGATTAGAGGTGCTCATATCGGCACAATGCCGCTGAAAGTCATCAAGCAACTGACAAAACACCCATTAACGGATGCAGGCATTGAGCAATTTTTAGCAGACTGGAATAAATAAGCGAGTGGCAGGCGGAAAACCCTTCCGTTTGCCGCAGTTTTCCTAAAAAACGCTAAGAAATGTTTTGTGTAAAGAAGAGAACATCACAGCCTCGCAAAGCTTCGATTATTTTTCTTCCGACAAATTTTGTTTAACCTGTATTCTTTCTCTTGATATTGGCTAAATTTTGGACAAGACCTTTTAAAGCGCGACATCCACAAACAGTATAACTCCAACAGTGATCTTCTTAAGAAGGGAGACAAATATGGAAAAGTTAAACATTGCCGGTGGTGACCTCTTGTGTGGGACCGTACATATTAGTGGTGCGAAAAATAGTGCTGTGGCACTGATTCCTGCCACGATTCTCGCTAATTCTCCAGTAACTATTGAGGGCCTTCCGCATATTTCAGATATTGACACGTTACGAGATCTGTTAGAAGAAATTGGCGGGAAGGTGACATTTGAAAAAGGTGAAATGGTTGTCAATCCTTCAACAATGATCAGTATGCCGCTTCCTAATGGGAAAGTCAAAAAATTGCGTGCGTCCTATTACTTAATGGGGGCGATGCTAGGCAGGTTCAAACAGGCTGTTATTGGTTTGCCAGGAGGATGTCACTTAGGTCCTAGACCGATTGACCAACATATAAAAGGCTTTGAAGCACTTGGAGCTGAGGTGACAAACGAGCAGGGTGCCATTTATTTGCGTGCTGAAAAATTAGTCGGAGCACGTATTTACCTTGATGTTGTGAGTGTAGGTGCGACCATTAATATTATGCTGGCGGCCGTGTTGGCCAAAGGCAAAACAGTGATTGAAAATGCCGCAAAAGAGCCCGAAATTATTGATGTAGCGACACTGCTTGCAAGCATGGGAGCTAAAATCAAAGGTGCGGGCACTGATGTGATTCGGATCGAGGGTGTAGAATCTCTTCATGGCTGCAAGCATTCAATTATTCCTGATCGCATAGAAGCAGGTACGTTTTTAATTGCTGGTGCAGCGATGGGAGATGAAGTTGTACTTGATAATGTGATCCCAACTCATTTAGAATCAATTACGGCGAAACTTAGAGAGATGGGGTTCACCATTGAAACGAGTAACGATCAGATGCTAATTGTTGGCAGGAACGAAGGACTCAAGCCTGTCGATTTCAAAACCCTTGTGTACCCTGGCTTTCCGACTGACCTTCAGCAGCCGATGACGGCCTTATTAACAAAAGCGAAAGGCACAAGTGTTGTCACAGATACGATCTACTCTGCCCGCTTTAAACACATTGACGAATTGCGTCGAATGGGTGCAAATATGAAGGTGGAAGGGAGATCTGCCATTATTGCCGGACAAACTAAGCTCCAAGGGGCAAAGGTAAAAGCAAGTGATTTGCGTGCAGGTGCGTGTCTCGTTGTCGCTGGGTTAATGGCAGACGGTGTGACCGAAGTCACAGGGCTTGAACATATAGACAGAGGATATAGTATGCTTGAGGAGAAGCTAGAAGGCTTGGGTGCAACCATCTGGCGTAAAAAGCTCAGTGACCAAGAAATAGAAGAACTTCAAAATTCATAAGGCTTGACTGCGAGAGGAGATTTGGACGAAAATGGAAAGAAGTTTATCGATGGAACTAGTACGCGTGACAGAAGCAGCCGCATTAAAATCTGCCCGTTGGATGGGGAGAGGGAAGAAAGACGAAGCAGATGATGCTGCAACAAGTGCAATGCGTGATGTATTTGACACCATTCCGATGAAGGGAACAGTGGTCATCGGCGAAGGGGAAATGGACGAAGCACCAATGCTTTATATCGGGGAAAAGCTTGGGAACGGATATGGACCTCGCGTGGATGTCGCTGTTGATCCATTGGAAGGAACAAATATTGTGGCAAGCGGCGGCTGGAATGCCTTAGCTGTCATCGCTGTTGCTGATCATGGTAACTTGCTAAATGCACCTGATATGTACATGGATAAGATCGCAGTAGGTCCAGAAGCGGTAGGCTGCATCGACATTGAAGCGCCTGTCATTGATAATCTTCGCGCTGTTGCAAAAGCGAAAAACAAAGATATTGAAGATGTTGTTGCGACGATTTTAAACAGAGATCGACATGAGAAAATTATTGCTGAGCTGAGAGAAGCAGGAGCAAGAATTAAATTGATCGACGATGGTGACGTCGCAGGAGCCATTAATACAGCATTTGATCACACTGGTGTTGATATTCTATTTGGTTCAGGCGGAGCACCTGAGGGTGTCCTTTCTGCTGTTGCGTTAAAGGCACTTGGTGGTGAAATCCACGGTAAGCTTCTTCCTCAAAGTGAAGAAGAGCTGAGACGCTGTGAGAAGATGGGGCTGGATGTTGGAAAAGTCCTGAGAATGGAAGACCTCGTGAAAGGAGACGACGCCATTTTTGCAGCGACAGGTGTAACGGACGGAGAGTTATTAAAAGGTGTTCAATTCAAAGGCTCTGTTGGAACAACACATAGTGTTGTCATGCGTGCGAAATCTGGTACTGTTCGATTCGTCGATGGCAGACACAGCTTAAAGAAAAAACCGAATCTTGTCATTCTTCCGTAATCAGAAAGCGGGTATTCATTACCCGCTTTTATAGGTGTCAAATGTATATCATTTTCTTTTTAAAGTTGAATATTCTCTGCAAATGAGGTAAAACTAAAGAGTGCTGCGAAATTTTCTGCGAATTTACTTCTTTTAAGCTTCAACAAGTTTAAATACTGCCGCACAATGACAATATATTCATTATCCTTCTCTATGTTGAAAAAGCTCTATTTCACCTTGTTTCTATCTTCCATGATATAACGAGTGGGAGCGTTAGTTACCATGAGAGTGAGGTCATTCCAACAAAAAACGGAATTAAAAGCTAATCAAATACAATGGTCATGCATTTGTAATGAAATACATTGACTAGAAAAGTGTGGTGTCCATATTGAAAGATGTTTCGATATCATCTTTGGAAAATATGAAATTAAAAGAGCTGTATGAGTTAGCAAAACGTTATAAAATCTCTTATTACAGCAAACTAACAAAAAAAGAATTAATCTTTGCAATCTTAAAGGCAAATGCAGAGCAAGAGGATCTCTTATTTATGGAAGGGGTTCTGGAAATTATTCAGTCTGAGGGATTTGGTTTTTTAAGACCAATTAACTACTCCCCAAGTTCTGAAGATATTTATATTTCTGCTTCACAAATCAGACGCTTTGATTTACGAAATGGAGATAAGGTGTCAGGAAAGGTACGACCTCCAAAAGAGAATGAACGCTACTATGGCCTCCTTCATGTAGAAGCAGTAAATGGGGATGACCCAGAGTCAGCAAAGGAACGTGTTCACTTTCCTGCACTTACACCGCTATTCCCAGATCGCCAAATGATTCTTGAAACACAGCCAAATCACCTGTCTACTAGAATTATGGATATGATGGCACCAGTTGGGTTTGGACAGCGTGGATTAATCGTTGCGCCGCCTAAGGCAGGGAAAACCATTTTGCTAAAAGAAATTGCCAACAGCATTTCAGAAAATCATCCAGAGGCAGAACTAATTGTGCTTCTGATTGACGAACGCCCAGAGGAAGTAACAGATATCGAACGTTCTGTTGCAGGAGATGTTGTTAGTTCAACCTTTGACGAAGTACCGGAAAACCACATTAAAGTAGCAGAGCTTGTATTAGAGCGTGCAATGCGACTTGTTGAACATAAAAAAGATGTCATAATCTTAATGGACAGCATCACAAGGCTTGCCCGTGCATACAATCTTGTCATTCCACCAAGTGGAAGAACACTATCTGGCGGGATTGATCCAGCCGCTTTCCATCGTCCAAAACGTTTCTTCGGTGCTGCGCGTAACATTGAGGAAGGTGGAAGCCTGACCATTTTAGCCACAGCACTTGTTGATACAGGGTCACGTATGGATGATGTAATTTATGAGGAGTTTAAAGGAACTGGAAACATGGAACTCCATTTGGACCGCTCACTTGCAGATAGAAGAATTTTCCCAGCGATCGACATTCGTCGTTCTGGTACAAGAAAAGAAGAACTCCTTGTGCCAAAAGAGCATCTTGACCGTCTATGGGCGATGAGAAAATCGATGTCTGATACACCTGACTTCGCTGAGAAGTTCATGCGCAAAATGCGAAAAACAAAGACAAACCAAGAATTTTTCGATATTTTAACGCAAGAATGGAAACATGCGAATATGTCTGCATCAAGAAGGTAGCTTCCTGAAAAAATACATTTGCAATCATAGACTCACACTGTTATAATTTCATCATGTGCGTTTCAGAACTTATTCTGAGATATTAACTCTGTTTCCGAATTGGATTCAGGGCGGAAGGAGATGACAGTAGATGAAAACAGGAATTCATCCTAACTACAAAAAAGCTACAGTCAAATGCGCTTGTGGAAATGAGTTTGAAACTGGATCAGTAAAAGAAGAGGTACGCATTGAGATTTGCTCTGAATGCCATCCTTTCTATACAGGCCGTCAAAAATTCGCTTCTGCTGATGGACGTGTTGACCGCTTTAACAAAAAATACGGTCTTAAGTAATAATAGATACAATAAACAGGCAGGAATCCGTTCTTGCCTGTTTTTTTACGTGGATTGATGGAATTTTAAAACGGGGGAGAAGACCTTATGTATGTGATGAAACAAAGCGGTTGGCTTGAAGTCATCTGCGGTAGTATGTTTTCTGGAAAGTCGGAAGAATTGATTCGGAGAGCCAAAAGAGCCACCTTTGCCAAACAAGAAGTGAAAATATTCAAACCAGCAATTGATAATCGATATAGCACAAGCTCAGTTGTATCACACAACGGTTTATCAGTAGATGGAATTGCAGTAGCCTCACCAAAAGACATAATAACGCACATATCAGAAAAAACAGATGTCATTGGCATTGATGAGGTGCAATTTTTTGATGAGACAATCATTGATATTGTCACTCAATTGGCCGATAAAGGCTACCGAGTCATTGTTGCAGGCCTTGATCAAGACTTCAGAGGAGAGCCATTTGGTGTTGTTCCTCATTTAATGGCATCTGGAGAGCTTGTAACAAAACTTCAAGCAGTTTGTTCGGTATGCGGCTCCTCAGCGAGTAGAACACAACGATTGATCGACGGTAAACCCGCATCCTATGATGATCCCATTATTTTAGTAGGTGCGCAGGAATCATACGAAGCACGCTGCAGACATCACCATGAAGTACCAAAGCTTGATGTTGGTAAAACACTTGACAATTAAAGAAATAGTAAATGATGCTATGATTTGTTTTTCTAAATTTTGGCTGAACCTTAAATAACACTAAGGAAAAATACGCTTGCGTTTTGGCATAAGCAGGCATAAAATGACTAACTGTAGTGTAGTAAAGCATTTCAACGAAAGTTTGATTTCTTGTCGTATTTTTTTGGTTAAGGATTTTTCTCCTTAATCATTCTTTTGAATAATATTTAACCTTATTTAAGGAAGAGGGTATTTTTGATGAACAACGTGAAGAAGACAAAAGAAGGGTATCTCGAAACCAATTTGACAGGTAAAGATGTATTATCGATTCCAACGTTGAACAAAGGCGTTGCTTTCTCTGAAGAAGAAAGACAAGAGCTTGGCCTAGAAGGATTGCTTCCACCAACTGTTCTCACATTAGAACAACAAGCGGAAAGAGCGTACAAGCAATTTCTTGCTCAGCCAGATCGTCTTCGTCAAAACGTATACTTAAATGATTTACAAAACCGTAACGAAGTGTTGTTTTACAAGCTTTTAACAGACAAGCTTCGTGAAATGCTTCCTGTTGTCTACACACCAACTGTTGGTGAAGCGATTCAAGAATACAGCCATGAATACAGAAGACCTCATGGTGTCTATCTTACAATCGACAACATCGACGGCATTGAGAAAGCATTTGAAAACTTGCATGCAACAGCAGGCGACATTGACCTCATCGTTGCAACTGACTCTGAGAGTATTCTTGGAATTGGTGACTGGGGTGTTGGTGGTATTAACATCGCGATTGGTAAATTGGCTGTTTACACTGCAGCAGCAGGTATTGATCCAAGCCGTGTTATTCCAGTTGTATTAGATGTTGGAACAAACAATGAAAAACTATTGAATGATCCATTATACATCGGTAACCATCACAAACGTGTACAAGGTGAAAAATACGAAGAGTTCATTGATGCTTATGTTAAAGCAGCACTTAAATTCTTCCCGAAAGCGTTGCTTCACTGGGAAGACCTCGGAAACAAAAATGCACGTAACATCATGAAAAAATACAACGACAACATCCTAACGTTCAACGACGATATTCAAGGTACTGGTGCCATTACTTTAGCGGGAGTTCTTGCTGCTGTCAAAAAAACTGGTACTCAATTGAAAGATCACCGTGTTGTCATCTTCGGAGCTGGATCAGCTGGTATCGGAATCGCAGATCAAATGCGTGACACAATGGTACTTGAAGGTTGTCTGACTGAAGAAGAAGCAAACAATGCATTCTGGACATTAGACTACAGAGGGTTGTTAACAGACCAATTTGAAGCTGAAGTGCTTGATTTCCAAAAACCGTACCTTCGTACATCTGATGAAGTGAAGGGCTGGGCACGTGATGAAAAAGGACAAATCTCATTTGCAGAAACAGTGCGACAAGTAAAGCCAACGATCCTTATCGGGACATCAGGTCAAGGCGGCGCATTTACTGAAGAGATCATTAAAGAAATGGCAGTTCATACAGAACGTCCTGTTATCATGCCAATGTCTAACCCAACACCACTTGCTGAGGCAGTGCCAGAGGATCTATTCAAATGGACAGACGGCCGTGCACTTGTTGCAACAGGTAGCCCATTCGAAAACGTTGAGTACAGCGGAATTGAACATGAAATTGGACAATCAAACAATGCATTTGTTTTCCCTGGACTTGGTCTAGGTTCTATCGTAACGGAATCAAAAATCATCACAAAAGGCATGTTCGTCGCTTCTGCGAATGCGATTGCTGAAATGGTTGACCATGATAAACCAGGAGCTGGTCTCCTTCCAAGCATTGATAAATTACAAGAGGTGTCAATCCAAGTGGCGATTGAAGTTGCGAAAGCAGCGATTGAAGATGGAGTTGCAAGAAAAACACCTGATAATATTGAACAAGCTGTGAAAGACGCAATGTGGATTCCTAAATATAAAAAAATTGTAAGAGCATATTAAAATGTGTAATGCGGCATTGTTTAGGATCATCTAAGCAATGCCGCAATCAAAAGAATAGTAAGATGGACTTTTTAATCGTTGAAACTGCACTTTTGTGAAAAAAGAAAACAAAGATCGCATGTTGCGCATCTCAATTAATCAGAAAGCAGCGGATCCTCACGCGGAAAGATTCTCCTTTCCATACGGCCAGAAACCGTTGAGTTCAGTTTTTCACACAGCAAGGAACTCACGGCGGTATGCACGTTACCGTTGAGCCAGATAGTAAAAATGGGCCAAACTCCGCTCTCTCAAGCTAGTATTAGGTATTATTCATGGGGTATTTATTTTTCAAAAAAACAGTTTTTACTAGATTTTTTGTACTTTGTTATTATACTATTTTTATTGACATTACTTGCTGCTGTTACAGAAGCATTCATAACGCCTTATTTACTGAACAAATTAACATTTGGACTCTTATGTTTAATAAAAAGCAGATAGATAAATTACTGGACGATCATACAGAAGAAGAACAAAAAGAAACGAAAAGTAAAGTTAATACTTCATTTATAATAGTATTTTATTTCTCGATACTACTATCAATCTGTACTTTCTTTTTTGATTATAGATATTTTTTGATTACTTTGTTTGGCCCGACCATTTTAGTCATATCCCCACCTTTACAATTAAAAAAAGGTATTTATAGAATTTTTTCAGCCCTATATTTAATACTTTTATTTACAGTTACTTTCTTTTGGCTAAATTAAGTGAAGAAAAACTCGAACTGATTGCCGGCATCGCGGGTTTAGCAACTTCCAAAAATAAACAAAGATGACGTGCTTGCCATTCTCCGTATTTCCATACTGTTGAATAACAAATTGTTCTATGTGAAAATATGAAATTAACCATAAAATCCTTCTCGGAAATGGAATTGCACTTACCATATAATATAGTTGAAAGGCTGCCTAGCGAGGCAGCCTTTCTTAGCGAAACGAATGAAATAGAGGGAAGAGTACACGCTTCTTTTTGATCTCAGGGTGTGCGATTTTCTTCTCTTCTTCTACTTGTGACGATTGTTTCAATGTTGTAGTGAGGCGTTCAAGTTTAGTCGTTAAATCTTCAATTTCTCTTCGGTGCTGAAGCAACTGATAGGACACACATTCATCTGCCTTTTTGGCCAGTTTTCGTTCAAGCCCTTGTAAACGTTCTTCAACATGAGCGACTTGTGATTGCTGCTGAAGGAGCTTCTTCACTTGTCCTTCTAAAGCTTCAAGCCGTTGTGTAGCAGCGGTAGTTTCTACAGCGGGTGATAACTGCTGAACCGTCTCCTCATGGATGGACATTTTAATGTCCTGAAGGAATACGCCTTCATTCATTTGGTGTTTGACCTCTTTAAGTAGCTTTACAATGTCTTCATGAAATTCATAATGTCCAAGTTCATTCCGGGCGACAGGAATGTTGAGCTTCTTGACCCAACGATGAATCGTTTTTGAAGAGACACCAATTTCCTTAGCAACCTCATTTGTATTCAAACCAAATGCCCTCCCTTTTTTCAATTACAAGTATCATTCTCTTGAAGGAGGACATGTTCCTTCACGTTAGACAAAACAAGTAACCAATCGCCAAAGATCGTGTTTTCTAGCAAAAAAATGTAGCGACATCATTGTTTTGGAAATTTTTTTTGACTGTCATACCCCTCTATACTATAATTAGACTGTTACGCACAAAACAGAGGTGAAGGCCATGTTAGACCGTTTAAAATCAATCGAAGAACGCTATGAAAAGCTAAATGAATATTTAAGTGATCCTGAAGTGGTAAACGATCCTAACAAGCTTCGTGAATATTCAAAGGAACAATCAGATATTCAAGAAACTGTTGAGGTATATAGACAATATCGTGCAGCTTACGACCAGCTGAATGATGCGAAAGCGATGCTAGAAGAGAAGCTGGATTTCGACATGCGCGACATGGTCAAGGAAGAAATTTCAGAGCTCACAGAGGAAACGGACCGTTTAGAAGACGGGCTGAAAATCCTGTTGATTCCAAAAGATCCGAATGACGATAAGAACGTTATTGTTGAGGTTCGTGGTGCAGCAGGTGGAGAAGAGGCTGCTCTTTTTGCAGGAAACCTTTACCGTATGTACAGTCGTTATGCTGAAATGCAAGGCTGGAAAACGGAAGTCATGGAAGCAAGTATCACTGGAACGGGCGGTTATAAAGAGATCATCTTTATGATCAGCGGGAAAGGCGCTTATTCCAAATTAAAGTTTGAAAATGGCGCACATCGCGTGCAGCGTGTCCCCGAAACAGAATCAGGCGGACGAATTCATACATCGACTGCGACAGTGGCTGTATTACCTGAGGCAGAGGAAGTTGAAATTGATATTCACGAAAAAGATATTCGTGTCGATACGTTTGCATCAAGCGGACCCGGTGGGCAGAGTGTAAACACAACCATGTCTGCTGTTCGATTAACTCACCTTCCAACAGGTGTTGTTGTTTCCTGTCAGGATGAAAAGTCGCAAATCAAAAACAAAGAAAAAGCAATGAAAGTGTTACGTGCTAGAATTTATGATAAATTCCAGCGTGAAGCACAAGCTGAATATGATCAAACACGTAAATCTGCTGTTGGAACAGGGGATCGATCGGAGCGTATCCGTACGTACAATTTTCCGCAAAACCGTGTAACAGATCACCGCATTGGGTTGACGATTCAAAAGCTTGATCAGATTTTAGAAGGAAAACTTGACGAGGTCATAGATGCATTAATTATGGAAGACCAAGCAAGAAAGCTTCAAAATGAAAAATAATCAACGAACGATTTTCGAAGCCCTTAAATGGGCTTCTTCTTTGTTAACGGAAGCGGGCAGAGACCAAAATGCAGCAAAACTTCTTCTGATGCATGTGCTTGGGTGGAGCAGAAGTGAACTTCTTGCACGTTTTCATGATCCGCTGCCAGAGGCGCAAGATCGACTGTTCAGCGAGTTTGTCACACAGCATGAGCTTGGCGTGCCTGTTCAGCATTTAACGGGTGTTGAATTTTTTTATGGCCGTCCTTTTGAGGTGAACAAACATGTTCTCATTCCTCGTCCTGAAACAGAAGAAGTCGTTCTGGCGGCGTTGAATATGGTGAATGAAGTATTTCCGCATGATCTGCCGCTGACAGCAGTTGACGTTGGCACAGGAAGCGGAGCAATCGCTATTACGTTAGCTCTTGAAAAAGAATCTTTATCTGTCATAGCGACTGATATCTCACGTGATGCTCTGGCGGTAGCGAAGCGGAATCAAGAAGCGCTAGGTGCAGACGTTCATTTTTTACATGGAGATTTACTTGAACCTATCGTGGATCATGGCATCAAAGTGGATTTGTTTATTTCCAATCCACCCTATATTGCAGTAGAAGAAATGGACAGTCTATCAGAGGTTGTCACAAAGCATGAACCAGTCAATGCGCTGACTGACGGACGTGATGGGCTATGGTTTTATCAGCGGCTCGTTCGTGATCTCCACAACGTATTAAATAAGCAAGCGGTCGTTGTCTTTGAAATTGGACACACGCAAGCACAAGATGTAAAAGCCCTTCTCGTGCAGGCATTCCCTACAGCTAATGTTCGCATCGTAAAAGACATTAACGGAAAGGACCGAGCTGTTTGCGTACACATTCAAAACGGAAGTCCGGCTGAATAAAGTCGGACTATTTTATTATGTAAAGATGAAACTTATGGTAAAAGAGAAACGTATATACATAAGAATGAACATTCTGATCATGATGTTTTTACATAAATTTGTTTTGAAGGAGCGAATGGTGTGAACAGAAGGTATGCGATGGTGTTGGTCATCGTCGGTGTACTATTGATTGTGAGTGCTTGCGGTAAACCTAGCTTTAAAAAAGAGGCAGCAGCATTTGGAGAAAGCTATAAAAAAGCACAATACACAGTGAATCGAACGGATGACCTATCTGACATGAAGGAGAAGTTAAAGTATTATTTAACCGAGCATGAATATCAGGAATATACACAAGACAGCATGTTCCCAAGTGTTTTAGAAGCAGCTGAGGATCAAGATTGTCAAATTGAGCTGAAGAATATTACGTTTACGCCTTCTGATGAAAGTGATGACAGAATTGAATTTGATTATGAAATGACGATTCAATTTATTGATCAAAAAGGAAAGGTCAAAAAAGAAATCGAGAAAAAAGGGCAAATGACGGTCATCCAAACAGAATCAGGTTTAAAAATCAGCCGAGATTGGGACGGGAGACTATATCCCTCTGACTACCAATCCTCACTCCAAAGTCGTTCTGAAATGGAACGGCTTTTTTCATTTGACTCATAATCTATTAAAAAAATCATTTTTGCTGTTTAAGAGATAAATTTCCTGGACACAATGTTTGTAGCGAAGAAAAAAAGTGGGGGAGAACACAACATGTTCAAAAGTAAAATGATAATTTGTCTTTATATATTCCTATTATTATGTGGGGCTTTTGCAAACCTTGGACGAGAGGAGACAGCGACTGCTTCTGCAAACCAGCCTGTTGTGATACCAGATGAAGCGATTCGTTTACGCATTTTAGCGAATAGTGATCGTTCAGCGGATCAAGATGTGAAAAGAAGCATTCGTGATGAGGTCAATGCCAATATCACTGAGTGGGTCAAAGACCTGACATCCATTGATGAAGCGAGACATGTCATTCGTTCAAAGCTACCTGAAATCAATCGTATCGCCAAAACAAAATTGAAAGAACAACATATTGATCAATCGGTATCGGTCAATTTTCAAAAAGCTTCTTTTCCAACAAAGCTTTATGGAAATTTCGTCTATCCTGCTGGGAAATATGAAGCCATTTTGATTACGTTAGGAGAAGGGGATGGAGCCAATTGGTGGTGTGTGTTATTCCCACCTCTTTGCTTTATCGACTTTTCAAATGGAGAAGCCATTGCATCGCCAGAAGGGGATGATGAAGCCAAGGGGGCAGAGCAGCAAACAGATGAGTCTGTGAATGAAGTGGTGAAAGAAGAGAAAGAAGAGAAAGAAGAGAAAGAAGAGACTGGAGAAGTGAAGTTCTTTCTGTTCGAATGGGTCTCTAGTCTTTTCTCTTAAAACAATTGGTATAAATCTGTTTTTGCCTCATAGAGTTGAAGTAAGAGATCAAAAAGAGGTGAAAGCATGTATTATCAATTAAGAATGGCCACAGAAGAAGATGTCCCAGCTATCAATGCTTTTCTTGAAAAAGGACAAGCCAAGGGCGGGGTGACGATTGCAGAGCGTACGGCATTTGTTGTCATGGAAGATGCTGACGGGAAGCTGGCAGGAAGCTTAGGCCTTGAACAGCTCAATGAACATGAGGGGTTACTCAGGTCACTTGTCATATCAGATAAACTCGGTCAGGGACACATTGTTTCTTTGTTTCAAAGTGTACATACATTGGGGGAAAAACGAGGTGTGGATACCTTTTATGTCGTAGCCAACCATTCGTCCTCACATGATTTTTTAGCATTAATGGGTTTCTCACTATTAGAAGAAATTCCGGATAGCGTGTGGGTATCTACACATGCAAAGGAGTCACTGGGGAAAAAACAGGCTGTGGTGCTGCAAAAAAAGAGTAGTTAATCAAACAAACGGATTTATACACATACTTATCCACTGTTAAACAAGCGTTATCCACAAATTGTGGATAACGCTTGTTTTATTGAGCATCATCTTTTATACTTTCAAAAGGATAATTGAGATATATCAACAGTTTTATCTTTTTTAAAAGGAGTTTGTCTGATGTTAAATACAAAAAGATGGTCTGTGGATTTAAAAAAGGATTTATCTACATACTATCCACAAATTGAACAAGCAGCCTTGCTGTTGCAGCAAAACGAAGTTGTCGCTTTCCCGACAGAGACTGTTTATGGACTAGGGGCAAATGCGAAAGAGACAGAGGCCGTTATGAAAATTTATGAAGCGAAAGGGCGTCCAAGTGATAATCCGTTGATTGTCCACATTGCGGAAGTTCAACAGCTTCATGAATTTGCGCTAATAGAAAATGAAAAAGCGAAGGCGTTGATGGCTGCTTTTTGGCCAGGTGACTTAACCATTGTTCTCCCATGTAAGCCGGGCACTTTATCAAAGCAGGTCACAGCAGGTTTATCCACAGTTGGCGTGAGAATGCCCGATCATTCCATTGCGCTTGAACTCATCCGTGTAGCTGGACTGCCAATTGCCGCACCAAGTGCCAATCGGTCGGGGAAACCTTCTCCGACACAAGCTGACCATGTAGCAAGTGATCTGGATGGAAGAATTGCTGGAATTGTCGATGGCGGTTCCACTTGTATTGGCGTGGAATCAACTGTTGTATCCTGTGTAGACGAGATTCCAGTGATCTTAAGGCCGGGCGGTTTGACAAAAGAAGCGTTAGAAGAGGTAGTAGGGACAGTCAGAGTCGACCCAGGGTTAACGAAAAAGCACGAGGCGCCAGTATCTCCAGGGATGAAATACACACATTATGCACCTGAAGCGCATATGTATATTTTTCATGGAAGTGATGAAGAGATGCAGCGTCACATTCAGAAGTATCAGGCTGAGGGTCAAAAAGTTGGTGTGCTGACAACCGAAGAAAAGAAAACGTTGTTTACGGCAGATGTTGTTTATAGCTGTGGATGGAGAGAAAAGCCTGAAACCGTCGCTGCAAACTTATATCGTGTGCTTAGACAATTTGATGTAACGGATGTAGACTTGATCATTTCAGAAGCCTTTTCAGAGCAGGGCGTTGGTGCTGCGATTATGAACCGTCTTCAAAAAGCTTCAGGAGGGCGTACACTCTCTTCGTTCAACTAGTTCTAACCTTTTTTGGACAAACATAGGTTAAAGGAGAATGCGTGTCCAAGGGGGAATTACATGAATGAACTAGCTGGCGAATTGCTTACGCTCAGTATCATGGCTTTTGCACTTGGGATGGATGCCTTTTCGGTTGGACTTGGCATGGGGATGATTCGGCTGAGATTCCGCCAGATTATTTATATTGGACTTGTAATTGGAATATTTCATATGCTTATGCCGCTTGTTGGCATGCTGACAGGTCAGCCTTTATCTGGGTGGCTCGGTCTCCTTTCAACCTATATCGGTGGAGCGCTGCTTTTAGTGCTAGGGGTGCAAATGATCATTTCCTCTATCCGAAAAGAGGATGAACCATTTATTGCGCCTGTTGGGGCCCGTCTCGTCCTTTTTGCGACAAGTGTGAGCTTAGACAGTTTCTCTGTTGGTTTAAGTCTAGGGATTTATGGATCTCGGGTGTTGATGACCATTTTATTGTTTGGCTTTTTTAGTATGATGCTTACATGGATCGGATTATTACTTGGTAAACAGGTTCATTCATGGGTCGGTTCATATAGCGGGGCGCTTGGCGGTCTCATTTTACTAGCCTTTGGTCTCAAATTAATATTTCCGCTATAGACAGTCTCCTTACATAGTAGAATGAAATCCTATATAATAGAAGAAAAGGAGGGCGAAAGATGAATATCTTATTTGTTTGTACTGGGAATACATGCAGAAGTCCGATGGCTCAAGCCCTTTTTGCTTCGATTGCTAATGAAAAAGGTTTGAGAGTAACTGTAAAATCTGCGGGTATCTTTGTCTCTGGTGCAGGAAAGGCTTCTCCACAAGCGGTCGAAGCATTATTTGAGAAAAGCATTCCACTCAATCACTCATCGTCAAAACTGACAGAAAATCTCCTTCACGAAGCCGATTATGTCTTTACCATGACAATTCAGCATAAACAGTTGATTGTCGAGCAATTTGCAGATGCACAAGAGAAGATTTTCACATTAAAGGAATTTGCGACAGGGACAGAAGGTGATGTATCTGATCCTTTTGGAGGAAGTCTTTCCATTTACCAGGAAACACGTGATGAACTAGAAGCATTGCTGTATCAGCTTGCTGAGAAATTTAAACAGGATAGGACATCCTCATAAATGGACAACCTGTTAAACCGTTGCGTAAACGGTTTTTCTGCTTTTGTTTGCAAATGACTAGGCAGAGGTTAAAATATAACTGTGAATAAAAGATTGAATGGAAGACACGAAAGATCAACTCACCCTTAGGAGGAATTGCGCGATGAAAGTAGCCATTGCATCCGATCACGGCGGAACGAAGATTCGTGAAGAAATCAAACAACTGATGGATGAATTAAAGATTGAATACATTGATATGGGTTGTGAATGTGGATCAGGTTCTGTAGACTACCCAGATTATGCTTTTCCTGTGGCCGATATGGTGGCAAACGGAGAAGTCGACCGTGGCATTTTAATTTGCGGGACAGGCATTGGCATGAGCATTTCAGCTAATAAAGTGAAAGGCATTCGCTGTGCACTAGCACATGATACGTTTAGCGCGAAGGCAACTAGAGAACATAATGATACAAACGTTCTTGCAATGGGAGAACGTGTGATTGGACCGGGATTGGCAAGAGAAATCGCACACATTTGGCTAGCGACAGAATTTACTGCAGGACGCCATGCTGTGCGGATTGGTAAAATCGCTGATTATGAAGAAAAGCATCTATAAGGAGCGCTTAACATGAACATTGGTCAAGAATGGCTTGAAATGTTAAAAGAGTTTCACCAAACAGTCGAACTGCGTGAGGGACAGAGCTTAGTGATTGGCTGCAGTACGTCGGAAGTCGCTGGGGAACATATAGGTACAGCAGGAAGTGATCAAATTGCTGAAGCGATCTATCAAGAGCTGAATCAGCTAAGGCAAGAGACCGGAATTGAGCTGGCATTCCAATGCTGCGAGCATCTGAATCGTGCCCTCGTCGTTGAGGAAGAGGTGGCTTGTCGCCTTCAATTAGAGATTGTGGCAGCGGTCCCTGTTTGTAAGGCGGGTGGTTCTATGGCAGCTTATGCGTATCAGCAAATGGAACACCCTGTGTTAGTTGAATCCATTGAGGCGCATGCAGGAATTGATATCGGCGATACATTGATCGGAATGCACTTAAAGCGAGTAGCTGTTCCTGTCCGCCTCAGTCGTCATCAATTAGGACAAGCACATGTGTCGTTTGCGAAAACACGTCCGAAGCTGATTGGCGGAGAACGGGCGGTTTATACAAGTTCATAGCTCGGATATATTTCTAATATAATGTTGAATGATAAAGACGATTTACCACTTGAATATTCGGTTTTTCATAAAAAAGAAGTCGATTTACCAAAAAAAATTTTACATTTTACTCAAAAACCGTGTACAATGAGATGGTGAAAACATCGAATGGAAATAGATTGGAGAGGATTTCGCTGATGAAACATTTACCTGAGCAAGACGCACAAGTATTCAAAGCAATTCAACTAGAGCGGAAACGCCAGCAGGACAAAATCGAATTAATTGCATCAGAAAACTTTGTAAGCGAAGCAGTCATGGAAGCACAGGGTTCTGTCTTAACAAACAAATATGCTGAGGGCTACCCTGGAAAACGCTATTATGGTGGCTGTGAACATGTAGACGTTGTAGAAGATATCGCACGTGATCGCGCAAAAGAGATTTTTGGTGCTGAGTATGTGAACGTACAGCCTCACTCGGGTGCTCAAGCGAATATGGCCGTTTACTTTACGATTCTTGAGCACGGCGATACAGTGCTAGGCATGAACTTATCTCATGGTGGGCATTTAACACACGGAAGCCCTGTGAACTTTAGCGGGGTACAGTACAACTTTGTGGAATATGGTGTAGATAAAGAAACGCAGCATATTGACTATCAAGATGTACTTGAAAAAGCACGCGAGCATAAGCCGAAACTAATCGTTGCAGGTGCGAGTGCATACCCACGTCAAATTGACTTCAAAAAGTTCCGTGAAATTGCTGATGAAGTCGGTGCTTACTTTATGGTCGACATGGCTCACATTGCCGGTCTTGTTGCAGTAGGTCTTCATCCAAACCCAGTTCCTTACGCAGATTTTGTGACAACAACAACACACAAAACATTACGCGGACCTCGCGGCGGAATGATCCTATGCCGTGAAGAGTTTGGTAAAAAGATCGACAAATCGATCTTCCCTGGTATTCAAGGTGGGCCACTGATGCATGTCATCTCTGCAAAAGCTGTTTCTTTCGGTGAAGTATTGAACGGAGATTTCAAAACATATGCACAAAACGTGATTGATAACGCAAAACAACTAGCCGAAACACTTTTATCTGAAGACATTCAGCTTGTATCTGGTGGAACAGATAACCATCTTGTTCTTATCGACTTGCGCTCTCTTGGCATTACAGGAAAAATTGCAGAAAACATTCTTGATGAAATTGGTATCACAGTGAATAAAAATGCGATTCCTTATGATCCAGAGAAGCCATTCGTCACAAGTGGTGTACGTGTAGGTACAGCCGCAGTGACAAGCCGCGGATTCGATCAAAAAGCAATGAAGGAAGTTGGTTCCATTATTGCGCTTGCTCTTAAACATCATGAAGATGAAGAGAAATTAGCAGAGGCGAAAAAGCGTGTGTCTGATCTGACTGCTCGTTTCCCTCTATATAAAGAATTAGATTATTAAAAAGTAGACCCATTTGCCTGTTTTTGGCATGTGGGTTTTTTTGTGGGATTTGCGAATCATATTGAAAGATGGTGTCTTTTTATGTAGAATTGTAAGAAGTGTGCAAAGTTCACCGGAAGATGACAGAAAAGGAGTTGTACCTAGCAGTGGCAAAGGTTTATGTATTTGATCACCCGCTTATTCAGCACAAACTTACATATATTCGTGACGTTCATACAGGAACAAAAGAATTTAGAGAGCTAGTGGATGAAGTCGCCACGTTAATGGCATTTGAAATCACAAGAGACTTACCGCTTGAAGAGGTGGATGTAGAAACACCTGTACAAGTAGCTAAATCAAACGTGATCTCAGGGAAAAAACTCGGTGTTGTGCCAATTTTAAGAGCAGGTCTTGGAATGGTAGACGGGATTTTGAAACTCATTCCAGCTGCTAAAGTGGGACATGTCGGTTTATATCGTGATCCAAAGACATTAAAGCCTGTTGAATATTATGTGAAGCTTCCATCTGATGTGGAAGAGCGTGAGTTTATCGTAGTAGACCCAATGCTTGCAACTGGTGGATCGGCAGTTGAAGCGTTAAACAGCCTGAAAAAACGCGGTGCGAAAAACATTCGCTTCATGTGTCTGATTGCTGCCCCTGAAGGTGTTGAAGAAATGCAAAAACATCATCCAGATGTTGACATCTACATTGCAGCATTAGATGAGAAATTGAACGAGAAAGGTTACATCATCCCAGGCCTTGGTGATGCTGGTGACCGTATGTATGGAACAAAATAAGATTATGTATATAGAAGCCCACATGCAAACATGCATGCGGGGCTTTTTTTGAAAAATATGAGAAACGGTTGATATCGTATTTAAAAAAATCATGTATACTTAACATTAACATTTTTTCAATGAAAGTCACATCTCTCCTAAAGTTTGATGAAATTGTGAACATTTTGTGTGCTCTATCCGTATAGAAAAGTTTTTTAACTTTTAACCGATTGACACATCATAGACGCTATTGTATGCTAAACGAGGGTATTATGGTAAGGTTTTCATAGCCTATAGCACTCTACTAATCCTCATTGTGAACCCTTTAATTATCGGGGTTTGTATCAGCGAATGAAGCAGAATCCCACAGATCTAAAGATTACAAGTCTGATTGTGCAATTAGACCGATGGGTGATTGATTTTTTTCGACAGGACGGCTTATCATAAGCGTCTTCTACGCATTTTTCATCACCATTTATCACCTTTTTTACAATATTTTTCATCAGGAGTCAGATGAATGAACGATCCAAATGCGATTTTCCGCAGACAGAGTAAACATATGTTTTATCTATTGGCAATTTTTGTGTTTGGCTATGCCATGCCTGGTTTTAAACCACTGTTTCTTGGTTTGATTATCGGCACAATTTTTGCTTTCTTTAATTTATTCCTACTTATACGGAGAATGCATGCTTTTGATCGGGCGGTTAAAAAAGGAAAATCCATTCGTTCAATGGGAAGTACAGCCAGATGGGCCAACGCGATTCTTGCAGTAGCGATTGCTTGGCGCTACCCTAATGAAGTTCATCTGGCAGGCGTTGTTATAGGATTAATGACAATATATCCTGTCATTATGATAGATTCCTTTATTCAACTTAAACGTTCTACTATGGAAGAGAGGTGAATACTCTTTGGGTCACAGTTCAAAAACGACAGAATTTTTAGGGTTAACGTTCAACTTATCCAATATTCTTATGATTACGATTGCTAGTATCATCGTTCTTCTCATAGCGGTGCTGACTACTCGTGTTCTGTCTATACGTCCGACAAAGGCGCAGAACTTCATGGAATGGATTGTTGATTTTGTTCGAAATATCATAGGTAGTTCGATGGATATGAAAACAGGAGCCCCATTTCTAGCGCTTGGCGTTACATTACTCATGTACATATTTGTTTCAAACATGCTTGGACTGCCATTCTCGATTACGGTCGATCACAACTTGTGGTGGAAATCGCCAACAGCAGATCCTGCAATCACAATGACACTAGCGATTATGGTCATGGGATTGACCCATTACTACGGTGTGAAGGCAAAAGGAGTTAAGGGATATACGAAAGACTTCTTAAAACCAATCCCCTTATTGCTCCCACTGAAAATCATTGAAGAATTTGCAAACACGTTAACGCTTGGTTTGCGTCTTTATGGAAATATTTTCGCTGGAGAGATTCTTCTTGGTTTGCTTGCAGGACTTGCGACCAATTTCTATTCGCAAAACATTGCGATTGGAATTATTGGTACATTAGGCGCCATCGTGCCGATGATTGTATGGCAGGCATTCAGTTTGTTTGTCGGAACAATTCAGGCATTTATCTTCACTATGCTGACAATGGTTTACATTTCCCATAAAGTCAGCGACGAACACTAAAAATTTGAGAGTCCAAAAAGGACGTTAATTTAAAGGAGGAGCTTTTTAATGAATTTAATAGCAGCAGCAATTGCAATCGGTTTGGGAGCACTAGGAGCAGGTATTGGTAACGGTTTAATCGTATCTAAAACAGTTGAAGGAATCGCTCGTCAGCCAGAAGCTGGTAGAGAACTAAGAACACTTATGTTCATCGGGGTTGCTTTAGTTGAAGCACTTCCAATTATCGCTGTCGTTATCGCATTCTTGGCATTCTTTGGTTAATATGTGAGAAGCGTTCTAATATGAATTTTAATGGCGAAGATCAGATTAGTTCGAAACTTCGCCATTCCTTTATGTTTTGTTTCTTAACATATTATTTAAAGAAGGGAGTTGCCGTACGGAATGTCTCAGTTACCAGTGGTTTTAGGAGCAGGAGGCTTAAGCCTCAATGCAGGGGATATTTTATTCCAGCTTATTGCGATGCTCATCCTGCTTGCACTTTTAAAGAAATTTGCGCTTAAACCTTTATTAGGGATTATGAAACAGCGTGAAGATTATATTGGAAATGAAATTTCAAGTGCTGAACAAAAGCATGTTGAAGCTGAAAAGCTTCTTGAAGAACAACGTGTCTTATTGAAAGAAGCACGCGAAGAATCACATACACTCATCGAAAATGCGAAAAAGCTTGGTGAGAAACAAAAAGAAGACATCATTCAAGCAGCACGTCAAGAGTCAGAGCGCTTGAAAGAGTCTGCTAGAACTGAAATCGTGAAAGAAAAAGAACAAGCTGTGGCTGCGCTGCGTGAGCAGGTTGCATCATTATCTGTGTTAATTGCATCTAAAGTGATTGAAAAAGAACTTGATGAGCAAGCACAAGAGAAATTGATCCAAGAGTACCTTAAAGAGGCAGGCGAAAGCCGATGAGCGTGACTATTGTCTCTAAGCGTTACGCTTCTGCTCTTTTTGACATCGTTCTTGCTTCTTCGGCAGTAGACGAAACTGAAAAAGAGCTGAATGAGATCAAAAAAGTTCTAAAGTCTGATCAAGAACTGAACGACTTTCTTGTTCATCCAAAGATTACGGCAGACAAAAAGAAACATTTGATTGCAGAAGCTTTCAAAGGTGTTTCAACTTACGTATTGTACACAATGTATTTACTGATTGACCGCGGACGCACGAATATTTTTCCTGAAATGACGTCTGAATTTGTGAAACTTGCAAACCGGACGAAACAAATAGACGATGCGATCGTGTATTCAGTTAAACCGCTTAGCGGGTCTGAAATTCAATCTTTATCTGAAGTATTTGCCAAAAAAGCCGGAGTCACATCACTGCGTGTTGAAAATGTGATTGACAAGGATCTAATAGGCGGAGTAAAAATCCGTATCGGAAACCGCATTTATGACGGCAGTGTGAGTGGAAAACTTTCCCGCATTGAACGTCAGCTTGCAGGCGAAAATCGTTAGAAGGGGTGAAACCTTAGTGAGTATCAAAGCTGAAGAGATTAGCGCACTGATAAAGCAGCAAATCCAAAACTATCAATCTGAAATTGAAGTAAAAGATGTCGGTACAGTCATTCAAGTAGGGGACGGTATCGCACGTGTTCATGGCCTTGACAACATTATGGCAGGAGAACTGGTTGAGTTCTCTAATGGTGTAATGGGTATGGCTCAAAACCTTGAAGAGTCTAACGTAGGTATCGTTATTTTAGGACCTTACAAAGATATCCGCGAAGGTGATGACGTAAAACGTACAGGTCGTATCATGGAGGTTCCAGTAGGTGAAGAGTTAATCGGACGTATTGTGAACCCACTTGGTCAGCCTGTTGATGGACTAGGTCCAATTTTAACAAGCAAAACACGTCCAATTGAAAGTGAAGCACCAGGCGTTATGGATCGTAAATCTGTACATGAGCCGCTTCAAACAGGAATTAAAGCCATTGATGCCTTGATTCCCATCGGACGCGGACAGCGTGAATTGATCATTGGTGACCGTCAAACAGGTAAGACATCTGTTGCAATTGATACGATCCTTAACCAAAAAGATCAAGACATGATCTGTATCTATGTAGCAATCGGGCAAAAAGAATCAACCGTTCGTGGTGTTGTTGAAACACTTCGTAAGCATGGTGCGCTTGATTACACAATCGTTGTCACAGCTTCGGCATCACAGCCAGCACCACTTCTTTATCTTGCTCCTTATGCGGGTGTAACGATGGGGGAGGAATTCATGTATAATGGCAAGCACGTACTTGTTGTTTATGATGACCTTTCTAAACAAGCGGCAGCTTACCGTGAGCTTTCATTATTGCTTCGTCGTCCTCCAGGTCGTGAGGCATTCCCTGGTGATGTTTTCTATCTTCACTCTCGTTTATTAGAACGTGCAGCGAAGCTTAGTGACGAAAAGGGTGGCGGTTCTATCACAGCATTGCCTTTCGTAGAAACGCAAGCTGGCGATATCTCTGCATATATCCCAACCAACGTGATTTCGATCACAGATGGACAGATCTTCTTACAATCTGACCTCTTCTTTTCAGGCGTACGTCCAGCGGTAAACGCAGGATTGTCTGTATCCCGTGTAGGTGGTTCTGCACAAATCAAAGCGATGAAAAAGGTAGCAGGTACACTTCGTCTGGATCTTGCTTCTTATCGTGAGCTTGAAGCCTTCGCTCAGTTTGGATCTGATCTAGATCAAGCGACTCAAGCGAAATTAAACCGTGGTGCTAGAACAGTTGAAGTCTTAAAACAAGACTTGAACAAACCGCTTAAAGTTGAAAAACAAGTAGCGATTCTTTATGCACTCACAAGAGGATATTTAGACGATGTAGCAATTGCTGATGTAAAACGTTTTGAAGCTGAGTTATTCTTGTACCTTGAAGAAAACCATAAAGAATTGTTTGATACAATCTCTCAAACAGGAAACATGCCTGCTGATGAAGAGTGGAATACAGCAATCGAAGGCTTTAAACGTACGTTTGCGCCAAGCAACTAATTAGTAATCTTTCCGAGAGAAAAAGATTCTCTTTTTCTCTCTTTTCACGTAAATGAACACGGATTCCTGAAAAAAGGTGGTGAAATCTTTGGCCTCATTACGCGATATTAAGTCAAGGATCACGTCAACGAAAAAATCGAGTCAGATCACAAAAGCGATGCAAATGGTATCAGCTGCGAAACTGAATCGCGCTGAAAACAATGCGAAGTCTTTTGTTCCTTACATGGAGAAAATCCAAGAAGTCGTTGCTTCAATAGCAACAGGAACAAGTGCTAAGCACCCAATGCTTCTTTCAAGACCTGTCAAGAAAACAGGTTATCTCGTCATTACATCTGATCGAGGGCTTGCAGGACCTTTTAACAGCTCGATTTTGCGTGCCGCTTACCAAACCATTCAATCTCGTCATCAATCCGTTGATGAATATGCGGTGATTGTTATTGGTAAAATCGGACGCGACTTCTTCAAAAAGCGCAGTATTCCAGTTATTTCTGAAGTAACAGGGCTTGGAGACGAAGTAGCGTTTGCTGATATTAAAGAATTAGCAAGCAGTACAGTTCAAATGTTCTCTGACGAAGCGTTTGATGAACTTTACATGTTCTACAACCATTTTGTCAGTGCCATTTCACAAGAAGTAACAGAGAAAAAATTATTGCCGTTAACGGAACTTTCGGCCGCAGCGACACCAAATAAACGTTTCGCATCTTATGAGTTTGAGCCTTCTGAAGAAGAAATTCTTGAAGTTCTCCTTCCTCAATATGCAGAGAGTTTGATTTTCGGTGCGCTTCTTGACAGCAAAGCAAGTGAACATGCTGCAAGGATGACAGCAATGAAGAGTGCAACAGACAATGCGAAAGAATTGATCGACAACCTGACACTCTCATACAACCGTGCTCGTCAAGCAGCGATTACACAAGAGATTACAGAAATTGTCGGCGGAGCAGCTGCCTTAGAATAGAAATAATTGTCAGGAGGGAATGCAATGAAAACAGGACGCATCAGTCAGATCATGGGACCAGTCGTAGACGTTCGTTTTGAAGACGGTCACTTGCCTGAGATTTATAATGCGATCAAAGTTTCGCATAAAGCGGAAAGCGAAAGTGAAGTTGATATCGACTTAACTTTAGAAGTAGCACTACATTTAGGTGATGATACAGTTAGAACCATCGCAATGGCATCAACAGACGGTGTTAAACGCGGCATGGAAGCTGTTGACCAAGGATCACCAATTTCAGTACCAGTTGGTAACGTAACACTTGGACGTGTATTCAACGTACTGGGAGATAACATTGACTTAGATGAGCCACTTGGTGTGGAAGCTCAGAGAGATCCAATCCACAGGCAAGCGCCTTCTTTTGACCAACTTTCTACAGAAGTTGAAATTCTTGAAACAGGTATCAAAGTTGTTGACCTTCTTGCTCCTTACATCAAGGGTGGAAAGATCGGTCTATTCGGTGGGGCTGGTGTAGGTAAAACCGTTCTGATTCAAGAATTGATCAACAACATCGCCCAAGAACACGGCGGTATTTCTGTATTCGCTGGTGTTGGAGAGCGTACACGTGAAGGAAACGACCTTTACTATGAAATGAAAGATTCTGGCGTTATCGAAAAAACAGCGATGGTTTTCGGCCAAATGAACGAGCCACCAGGTGCACGTATGCGTGTTGCCCTAACTGGTTTGACAATGGCAGAGCATTTCCGTGATGAACAAGGTCAAGACGTATTGTTCTTCATCGATAACATTTATCGCTTTACACAAGCAGGTTCTGAAGTATCAGCCCTTCTTGGACGTATGCCTTCAGCGGTAGGTTATCAGCCTACACTTGCAACAGAAATGGGCCAGCTTCAAGAGCGTATCACGTCAACAAACGTAGGATCGGTTACATCGATTCAAGCAATCTATGTACCTGCGGATGACTATACAGATCCAGCTCCAGCAACAACGTTCGCTCACCTTGATGCAACAACGAACCTTGAGCGAAAGCTGACAGAGATGGGTATTTACCCAGCTGTAGATCCACTTGCATCTACATCTCGTGCACTAGCACCTGAGATTGTTGGCGAAGAACATTATGCGATTGCGCGTGAAGTTCAGCAAACATTACAACGTTATAAAGAGCTACAAGATATCATTGCCATTTTAGGTATGGATGAATTATCTGAGGACGATAAGCTTGTGGTACACAGAGCTCGTCGTGTTCAATTCTTCCTATCTCAAAACTTCCACGTAGCAGAACAGTTCACTGGCCAAAAAGGTTCTTATGTTCCATTGAAAGAAACTGTTAAAGGCTTCAAGGAAATCTTATCTGGCAAATACGATCATCTTCCGGAAGATGCATTCCGCTTAGTCGGCCGCATTGAAGAAGTGGTTGAAAAAGCCAAAGAGATGGGTGTAGAGGCCTAATCTGGTCCTTAGGAGGGTAAAAGCATGAAGACCGTTCAAGTCAATATCGTTACTCCCGACGGCCCAGTGTATCAAGCGGATGTGGAAATGGTCAGTGTAAGAGCAGAAAGCGGTGAGCTTGGTATTTTAGCTGGCCACGTTCCAATGGTTGCTCCGCTAAAAATCGGTGCAGTTCGCTTAAAACATAGTGGATCAACTGAGTTGGTTGCAGTCAGTGGCGGGTTTATTGAAGTTCGCCCTGAAAAAGTAACCATTCTTGCTCAGGCCGCTGAAACATCAGACAAAGTTGATGTAGATCGTGCAAAATCAGCGAAGCAGCGTGCTGAAGGGCATTTGAACCACCCGAATGAAAGTGATGTACGCCGGGCGGAACTCGCATTAAAACGGGCGTTAAACCGTTTAAATGTAGCAGGGAAATAAAACAGAAAATCCTTCTTATCATTTTGATAAGAAGGATTTTTTTAAGAATTACAGTAGAGACTGATACATCGACACATAAGGATGAGATGCTTGCTTTTCAAGGTATAAGTGCTCGCAAAACTGCGTACTATGCCACGTTTTATCGTTTCGGCGCAAACCAAGGGTATATTGATGCGGGGAGTCCATATAAGGCCGTACCACCCAGTCAGCAAACGAATGATGCCGGATGACAACCTCTCCCATATACACACTCATCATCGCTTCTAATGCATCAATTGGCATTTTCCACTCAGCAAAAAGCTGCTGGGTAAACGCATCAAAGTATAATGACTCTAACTGATACAGGCTTTCCTCTGAATAATCCAAAGAAATGTTATGAAAATGACACAAATGTGCTAATTCTTCTAGCTGTGTCTGTCTATAATCAAAGTAGAAAGCAATGGCCTCCCATTCATGATCAAATGAGGGAACCAATTCTCCGTACAAATCAACAAAGTGAGGAAAAGAATCTTTCAATATGTTCAGCTCCTTCCACACGCAGTATATCATCTTCTAGGCATCAACATAAGAGGGGATCCACACTAAATGTAGCTCTTTTTTCCAAATGATTCATCTTTCCGATTTTCGAGGATATAATGAAAGGGAGTTTTCCTTAACAGAAATAAATAAAAGGAGGATTCAACTATATGGAAGACGTAGGACAACAAGCAATTGTAAGTATTGTGATTCACCTGTTTTTTATTGCTATTACGTGGTGGGCATTGCTTGCCGTAAATATTGATCCACTAATTAAAAAAGGGAAAATCGTTCAGGCAAGATTACTGATGATGCTCATAACCATTGCCATCTCATCGGCAGTCAGCAATTTCTTCCTAGATTATTTAAATTTCTCAAGACAAATCCCTTATATGTTCTAGCATAAGGTTTGGTCACAGCCTTTTGCGGGAACGTAAAAAGAAGTGTCAAAAGTATGGTCATTGACCTTTTTCACGTATGCATTTATCTCCTTATGGCAACACTGGTAGCAAGGGGGAATGACAAGTGAGAAAGTATTTGAAAGGTTTGCCATTATTTGCGTTTATTCTTTTTTTTGTTCTGATGATTCAAGGTGTTCGTGGGGAAGAAGCATCACCACTCGTTCAAATGGCGGAAGGTCTAAAAAGGCATCAAGTAGAAGTAGATGGATGGACCCTTTATGCCAAAACAAATGTAGACTTTTCAACCGAACAATTTTCTAAAAAAGTGAAACGTTTGAAAGACGACCTACGACAGTATAAGTGGATCGAAAAAAAAGAGGAACATGTCACCAAAGTCACAGGAATATACAAAGATGAAAAAAATGATACATCTTCGAAAATTTTATTCGTGAAGACCGACACAAAATCCAACCCAAAGTCGTACATATTATATGAGCAAAAAGGTGCTCGCCCACTGAATACCTGGGAGCATACATATGATCAGTTCGTTCGTCATGCAAAAAGCATATTACAAGAAAAAATTATGATTTTTACTTGTCTCGATGGTCATGTAAATGGTATGATGGATGTTGTTTTGCAAAAAAAAGCTGAAATGTTAGCAAATGAATTTCAAGCAAAACCAGTTGAGTACCTCGTTGAGTCTAATTTTGTATCGCTTTCCGCTTATACAGATAAGTGGGAACAGTTCATTATGACTTCAAATGATAAAATGAATGTTCAAATTGCCATCAGAAGTTCGGAAATGAACGAAAAACATACGATTACGGTTGGCACACCAATTGTAACGACTGAATATTAATATAGAGAATTTGGGACGCGGAGGGGAAGACCTTGGAAAAAATCATCGTCCGCGGCGGTCAAAGGTTAAACGGCACAGTTAAAGTAGAAGGTGCAAAAAATGCCGTTTTACCAGTTATCGCTGCATCTTTGTTAGCAAGTACAGAAAAAAGCGTAATTTGTGATGTGCCTACGCTCTCCGATGTATATACAATCAATGAAGTGTTACGTCATTTAGGAGCAGAAGTACATTTTGAAAATAACGAAGTATCAGTAGATGCATCTCATGCACTAAAAACTGAGGCTCCGTTTGAGTATGTCCGTAAAATGCGAGCATCTGTGCTTGTCATGGGACCACTTTTAGCTAGAACAGGTCATGCAAGAGTTGCATTACCTGGAGGCTGTGCGATTGGTTCAAGACCAATTGATCAGCATTTGAAAGGCTTCGAAGCAATGGGAGCTAAAATTCAAGTAGGTAATGGTTTCATCGAGGCTGAAGTAAAAGGCCGTTTAAAAGGTGCGAAAATCTATTTGGATTTCCCAAGTGTAGGTGCAACTGAAAACATTATTATGGCAGCAGCATTAGCTGAAGGAACAACGATTTTAGAAAACGTAGCAAAAGAACCTGAGATTGTTGATTTGGCAAACTACATTAATGCCATGGGCGGTAAAATTCGTGGGGCTGGTACTGGTACAATCAAAATTGAAGGTGTGAAAACACTTCATGGTGCAAAACACAACATCATCCCTGACAGAATTGAAGCGGGTACTTTCATGGTGGCAGCAGCCATTACAGAAGGAAATGTCCTTGTAAAAGGCGCAGTACCAGAACATCTGACTTCACTTATTGCAAAAATGGAAGAAATGGGTATTAAAATCATTGAAGAAGAAGAAGGTTTAAGAGTCATTGGACCATCTGAGCTCAAACCAATTGACCTAAAAACAATGCCTCATCCTGGTTTCCCAACGGATATGCAATCTCAGATGATGGCGCTATTGCTTTGTGCCAACGGAACAAGCATGATTACAGAAACGGTATTTGAAAACCGTTTTATGCATGCTGAAGAATTCCGCCGAATGAATGGCGATATTAAAATTGAGGGTCGCTCTGTCATTATTAATGGGTCGGTTCAGCTTCAAGGAGCTGAAGTGGCAGCTACTGACTTAAGAGCAGGAGCAGCACTTGTACTTGCTGGATTAGTGGCAGAAGGTCATACACGTGTCACCGAATTGAAGCATATTGACCGAGGATATGTGAACTTCCATCAAAAACTTGCAGCAATCGGTGCAAATATTGAAAGAGTGAATGATGAAGCAGTAGATGTGACACAAGAACAAGTTGTGTCAGATCTGAATGCATAAAACAGGAATCAGTGTGTCCATTGCGGCATGCTGATTTTTTTTTAGAATCATAGAATGCCTCATTTTCAAAGCTTATTATTAGTGTATCCAATCATTTTAAATTTTATTCATAAAGACGAACAGCATGATATCATCAAAAAACTTGTCCAATAATTGAAAGAAGCTGTCATATTGGCTTGTGCTTGCCCATAGGATAAAAGAGATTCAATGACAAATGGGGGCAGCCAAATATGAAATCAATGATATGGACAATAGCAGGGATATGTATCATCATTTTAATGATTCCAACCTTACTCGTGTTGCCTACGTTTCAAGGAAAATCGGAAGCCAATCAACACGTAGCAGTAGAACCATCAGTTAAAAAAGAAGTGAAAGGTTCAGTCAAAATGAAGCAATCACCGGTCTCCATTCCCGTCTATCGTTCAGCTCATCAGCAAGTAGAAAACATCCCGTTAGAAGAGTATGTGATCGGTGTAGTAGCTTCTGAAATGCCAGCTGATTTTGAACTGGAGGCGCTCAAGGCACAGGCACTCGCCGCTAGAACGTATATCGTCAGACAAATGATCATTGATAAGACCGTAAAATCACCCAAAGGCTCTCTTGTGGATGATACACAAATGTTCCAAGTCTATAAAAACAAGAAGGAACTCAAGAAAATTTGGGGGAAAGCGTATAATTGGAAATTAAAAAAAATCACCGAAGCCGTTGCCAGCACACAAGGGAAAGTACTGACATATGACGAAAAACCAATTGATGCCTCTTTCTTTTCAACAAGTAACGGGAAAACGGAAAATGCAGAAGCTTATTGGAAAAACGAAATTCCTTATTTGAAAAGTGTCTCCAGTAAATGGGATGCCAAATCACCAAAATTTCAAAACACAAAAACCATTCCGATCAGTGAATTTCAACAAAAACTAGGTGTGAACCTCAGCCAGCAGCAACAGGTTGGAGAGATTGTAGAACGGACACCAGGAAATCAAGTCGCTAAAGTTGTGATAAATGGTAAAACACTTACAGGAAGAGACATTCGGGAATCATTAGGACTTCACTCTGCGGACTTTACGTGGGAACGAAAGGGCCAGCAAATTGTCATCACGACAAGAGGCTATGGCCATGGTGTAGGGATGAGCCAGTATGGTGCACATTTTATGGCGCAGTCAGGCAAAAAAGTAGAAGACATTGTCAAACACTATTATACAGGCATTCAAATTGAATCAGCCGATCGTTTTCTCAACACGTATATGGCGAAGAAATAAAAGCTAAGATGCCTCAAAAACGGGGTATCTTTTTATATGTTCAAAGAGGTTTGAACAGAATGTGTCAAATTGCGACTAAAGGCGCAGGTCAGGAAATCTTCAACATTTATGTCCCGACAAGAACTGATGGCCGATACAAAGTCCCTCGAAAGAAAGAGAAAACGAGGAGATAAATGAAGCATTAGGTGAAAATATCTAGACATCTGACAGAATTTTAGTGTTTTTGATAAAAGAGAAAAAGGGATATCGAGTCCTATACCATTCCAAGAAAGAATATCTTACGATTAAGATGTTTCAAACAAATACATAAGGAGGAAGGAAAAGTATGTTAAAAAAAGTATTGACACTCGTAGCCTTAACAGTATTGACAGTATCAATGTCAATCTCTTCACCAGTATTTGCAGAAGCATCAACAGCCAAAAAACATAAGAAAGATGTAAGAGTCACAATCTTACTTGATGCAAGTGGAAGCATGGTAAGAAAAGTAGATGGAGAGCGCAAATTTGATCTAGCAAAACAAGAGGTATTTAAATTTGCACAGTCGCTTCCGAAAAACGCTAAAATTCGTATGAGCTTGTTTGGTTCTGAAGGAAACAACAAAAATTCAGGTAAAGCTCACTCATGTGACGTCATTAGAGGGGTATACGACATACAGCCTTACGAAAAGCAAAGGTTTGAAAACTCTTTAAACGGATTTGGACCAAATGGCTGGACACCAATTGCTCGTGCTCTTGAAAGTGCGAAGCAATCGGATAAACAGCTTCATAAAGGAACGAAACACATTGTGTACTTAATTACTGATGGTGAAGAAACTTGTGGCGGAGATCCAGTAAAAGTAGCAAAAGAATTGCATCAATCAAAAGGCCATACTGTTGTCAATGTCATTGGATTAGACTTTAACGAAGGCTACGAAGGCCAATTAAAGCAAGTCGCTAAAGCTGGTAAAGGTCATTACTACCAAGCAAGCACTCGTAAAGAGATGGGTTCTATCTTTACGGCAGAATCATTAAAACTACACGAATAACTTGCTGAAGAAAAGAGAAACGATTGAGTATGCTTTCGTTTCTCTTTTCTGTACAAAAGTAAAAAAGGGAGGCTTTCATTTATGAAAAGAAATATCATATTAACCATTTTAGCTAGTCTGGTCTTGCTTCTTTCTTCACCTGCTCATGCTGTGACGAAAAAGGAGCCTGCTCATGTGGTCATATTACTAGATTTAAGCGGCAGCATGGCACAATCAATTGAAGGTGAAAAGAAAGTTGATATCGCAAAACGTTCGATTCAAAGCTTTGCGAGTATTTTATCAGAAGATACCCAAGTCATGCTTCGAGTTTTTGGCCACGAAGGAACCAATAAGAATGCAGGAAAAGCCGTTTCTTGTGCAAGTTCTGAAGCAGTTTATGGATTTGGACCATATGAAGAAGCAGCTTTTCAACAAGCACTGAAAGTGTATGGACCAACAGGCTGGACACCACTTGCAAAAGCATTAACCGATACGAAACAAGATTTTGAAGATAACCAAGCTGAAGGGAAAAATATTGTATATGTTGTCAGCGATGGTGAAGAAACATGTGGTGGCAGTCCTTCACAAGCAGCAAAGGAATTACATGAAGCCAGGATTGATACGATCGTCAATATCATTGGCTTCGATGTGAATGAAAAAGAAGCAAAAAGCCTAAAATCTGTTGCAAAAGCTGGTGGTGGGCAATACCAACAAGCAGTAAATGAAGAAGAATTGAACCACATTCTTCAACAAGAAGCGAGCGCTTTGGGTCAGTAAGATGCGAAAGGAAGCTGGGGAAAGCAACCCCAGCTGTTTTTGATCAAAAATCAAATTAGGTAGTTTCTAACTCATCGATTCGTTTCTCCACGTAGTGCTGATCCTTTCTCGCATGAAAGGTTTCGGCTTTTTCTAATATCGCAGCCGTATTATATTCTGGAATCTGTGAATAGCTCTCATAAACACCTTTAGGAATTAAAACGTTTCCTTCGGGCCAATAAACAGCGATATTGCCACGTTTCAACTCCCCGAATTGAGCAACTCCTTGATAGGACCCATATTGATTAAAAAGGACAACTGGATCACCTTCTTGGACGTAAAGCTCTTTTGCATCTTCTTTATTCATCAAGATAGAATGCCGTTTTCCGCCATTAAAGGCATCCTTTTCACTGTATATCATGGAGTTAAATTGTTTACCTCGTCTTGTCGTGATATTGAAATGTCCCTCAGTTTTTCGGTAATGAGGCAGCTGAGCAGGCAGAAGGTGGCCCTTGCCATCCGGTGTTGGACAAATCCCATCTTCGCATAACCATGCCCCTCCCCATTGAAAAACGTCCCATTTATGATGCAAATGCTGTATTCCATCATAGTTTCGATTCGCGATGGCAATCTCACGGCGAATTTCTTCAGCATTTTCAAAATGAATCAGCTCAGCATCTTTTGGACGGACCCTTTTTGCAAGGTCAATATAAATGTCCCATTCAGCTCTAGATTCTTCAATACGTGGACCATCAATTTCTGGACTGAAATATACCATGCGTTCCGTACTTGTTGATGTACCTCCCCCTGGTTGTTCATATCTTGTCATAGCAGGCAGAACAATTACCGTCTCTTCTGCTTCTACCAGTGTAGAGGTATTCAAGATAATATCTTGATGGACCCGGAGTTCAAGTTCAGATAATGCTTTTTCGATTGCTTCTGGATTAGGCATCGTTTCTAAAAAGTTTCCACCGCTAGTGAACAGCATTTTGAGCTTCTGCGGATGTTCTTTTGGAAGAGCCATCTTTTCAAATGATTGACCAATGGTGTCACCATGCCATTTCGGAATGTCAAATTCCCATATGTTCTCGATTCTTTCAATATTCTCTTCATCAAAATCACTGCCTGGCAAAACAAATGGATCGGCACCCATTTCGCCTGAGCCCTGTACACCACTGTGTCCACGAATCGGCATAACGCCACAATGTTTTCTTCCAATAAACCCACGTAACATCGCAAGGTTTGCCACTTGTGATATATTATCAGTTGCAAAACGATGCTGGGTGAGACCCATGCTCCAAATAAAAACGCCTGAATTGGCATTGGCAAGGAGCACTGCAAAATCCTTCATTCTTTCTTTTGACAAGCCTGACGATGCTTTTAGATCCTCCCACTTCAACTGTGCTACATGTTGCTTTAAATCCTTTATGCCGGTTGTATGTGCTTGAATAAATTCATGGTCAAGAGCGGAATGAGGAGCATGCTTCTCCATGTCAAACCAATGTTTGATGACGCCATTCATAAACGCAATATCGCCGCCTATATTGACTTGGTAAAAATCATCAGCTATTTTTGTGCCGAATAAAGCACTTTCTGGAATAGAAGGAACCCAGTACTTTTCCATAGCAGGCTCTTTATATGGGTTGATGACAATAATTTTCGTTCCTTTCTTTTTTGCGGCGTACATATATTTTGTGGAAACAGGCTGATTATTTGCTGCGACAGAGCCCCAAAAAATCAATACATCCGTTCCGATCCAATCACTGTAATTGCAGCTAGAAGCACCTATGCCAAGAGAACGTTTCAGAGCGGTTTTGCTTGGTGAATGGCAAATACGAGAAGCATTATCGATATGATTTGTTCCCATAAAACGTGCAGCCTTCGCAGCAGTATAATACACTTCATTTGTGATCCCTCTAGCCGTTAAGTAGAAAGCGAGCTGTTGTTTATCAATTGATTTGATTTTAGCTGCGATTCGATCTAATGCTTCATCCCAAGAAATACGTGTAAAGGCATTTTCACCATTTTCTCGGATCAGTGGATAAGGAATACGCCCAAGTTTACGAAGAGAGGTGCTATCCATTTGTTTTAGCTGATGAATATTTTCGAACCATTTTGGTTCAATAGCTGGCATTGTGTTAAGGCGAAGTACATTTAGCCTTGTCGTGCATATATGGGGTCCTGCGAGTGTCTGATCGTATAAACCTGATACACCAAGGGCGCAGCCGTCGCAAACGCCCTGTGTTAATATACGGTACGCATAGGGAAGGTTATCTTTGTTTTCCCATGCCACCTTCATTGTATCTCGGATATGTTTAGGTTTTACTTTTCCGAGACCCATAGGAGCAACAGAGGCCCATAGCTTTGGTGAGGGTTTTTTGTTGAGTTTAATAGGCCCCTTATGTTTTGTTTTCCCCATGATATCATCACCCTCCTATTACTTTGTAAAGCGTTTTCATATCTAAAAATTATCTTTAGATTGTGATTCTGTCAAATTCAAATTAAGGACGGGCAGAGACGGAGGAAGTCTATCCTACACCTAATCCTATTCCAGCGAGTACACCATAAAATAAATAGAGGAGAGGTAGTGAAGACAGGTAGACAGCGAACACTGACCCAGTCATTCCGATACCGAAGAAAAAAGCTGAGAAGAACCCCGATGCTCTTGGACCATATTTCTCAACGAAATGTCCCATGAAAGCCGCAGATAAACCTAAAAATAAAATGGCAATGCTGAAAGTAAGGCTTATTTCTGTTAATGACCACTGAAATGTTTGATGTAAAGGGTTCGTAAAAACACTCCATGCATAAACAGATCCAATAGATAAATGAATTCCCACAGCACTTGTAGCAATAAGCCAACGATTTTTTGATTTGTTCATTGTGTTTCCCCCGTATAAAGCAATCAAAAAGTTTGATAAGATAGAAATATGTTACATTTTTATGACTTTTTAAAATAATATCACAATTCGGTTGGATCATATAACTAAATTTGTGTTGAAAGGAAGATCATCCATTGAATCCTTCTGTTAAAAAGAAACGAGTCATACACCAATATCGTGGAGGCCAATTTACCTGCAAAACAGATGAAGTTGTAGAAGAATTGCCTTTAACTGTGATGGTGAATGGAGAAGAGTTTGTGACACTCGTTTGTTCACCAGAGCATTTGAAAGAATTGGTTATCGGCTTTTTAGCTTCAGAAGGAGTCATTCGATTTGAAAATGAGATTAAAAGGTTTACAATAGATGAAAGTATGGGATTTGCATATGTTGATTTAATTCAATCAAGGCGTTTTCATTCATCAGACTTTACAAAACGAGTGATTGGATCTTGCTGCGGGAAGGGGAGGCACTTTTATTTTCTCCAAGATGTGAAGACGGCAAAAACAGCGATTGATCAAATCAATATGTCTGCGGAAACCTGTATTCACTTAATGAAATGTTTACAAGCCGAAAGCCAATTATTTCAACATACTGGTGGTGTCCACAATGCTGGACTGTGTGACACAGAGAAACTACTCATCACTAGAACTGATATAGGAAGACATAATGCTTTAGATAAAATCTATGGATATTGTTTACTTAACCGAATCCCACTGAGAAATAAAATCCTAGTGTTTAGCGGCCGGATATCGTCGGAAGTTCTATTGAAGGCAGCAAAATTAGGAGTATCTATCGTGATGTCAAAATCAGCACCTACTGAGCTAGCGCTTAAAATGGCAGAAGAATTAAATATCACAACAGTTGGATTCGTCAGAGGGGAATCTTTTAATATCTATACCCATCACCAGCGTATTACAGAATAGGAGGCAAAGGATGGTCAGTAATTTGGATAAAAGACATCGACCATTACGCGATCTAAGAATATCGGTAACGGATCGCTGTAACTTTAGATGTAAATACTGTATGCCTGCTGAAATTTTTGGACCAGATTATCCTTTTTTGAATAAAGAAGAATTGCTTAGCTTCGAAGAGATCGAACGACTTGCTACACTTTTCGCAAACGACTTAGGTGTGGTGAAATTACGCATCACAGGCGGTGAACCTTTAATACGAAAAGACTTGCCAATCTTAATACAAAAGCTCGCCAAAATTCCAGGTATTGAAGACATCGCTATGACAACTAATGGAACGCTTTTACCTATATATGCTGATCAATTAAAGAAAGCAGGTCTGCAGCGAGTCACTATTAGTTTAGATTCATTAAATCCGGACCGGTTTAAGCAGATGAATGGAAGACAAATTCCCATCCAAAAAGTGTTTGATGGGATTGAGGCTGCAAAAAAAGCTGGACTTGCTATTAAGATAAATATGGTTGTCCAAAAAGGTGTGAATGATCAGGATATCTTACCAATGGCAGCCTATTTTCAAAAAGAAGGACACATTCTGCGATTTATCGAATTTATGGATGTTGGCAATACGAATAAATGGAACCTAGAGTACGTGATGACGAAAAAAGAGATCATTGATCTGATTCATTCAAAATATCCTATTAAACCTGAACCCCCTCGATATGCAGGTGAAGTAGCCAATCGTTTTTTTTACGAAGATGGTTCAGGAGAGATTGGTATTATTTCTTCAGTTTCAGATGCTTTTTGTGGAACTTGTAATAGAGCAAGACTATCTGCACGTGGTGAATTGTTCACATGTCTCTTTGCATCATCAGGTTTTGATCTAAAACGGATGATGCGTACAAAAGAAGAGGATGAAGATATAACGAACATATTAAAGAAACTATGGTCAAATAGACATGATCAATATTCAGCCGAGAGAGAGCAAAAGAAAGATCAGAAAAAAGTTGAGATGTCATACATCGGTGGATAATGACAACAAAATATCATGATCATGTATTTTTGAAAAGAAGAGGAAATGTCATAATTACTGTTGAAAATATTTTTTTTGAAAACAGGACAATTCATCATGCACTCAATCAACATAAAAAAACAGCAAAGATTCTGCTGTTTTTTTAAATGCTATTTTGCACTTCAATAATGGGGGGGTAAGGATCGAAAAGAAGTTTTTATTCATTTTGTGTTGCTTTACTTTGACAGGAACTATGATAAGATCGAATCAATCTTTACCAACTCGATTTTTTCACTCCTGGGATCTGTCCTTTATAGGCAAGCTCACGAAAAGCAATTCGAGACATTTTAAATTTTCTCAAGTAACCTCTAGGGCGGCCCGTTAATTCACAGCGGTTTTTTAAGCGAGTGGGGGAAGAGTCTCTAGGCAATTTCTGCAAAGCTTCATAGTCACCTTTTTCTTTTAAATCTTTCCTTAATTCTGCAAATTTCAGCACAAGCTGCTGCCGCTTTTTTTCTTTTGCAATTTTTGATTTCTTTGCCACTTAAAACCCTCCTGGTTTAATTGTGTATTTTCCATTGAAAGGGGTCTTCAAACGTTGTCCAATCTTGATCAAATTCCTCAGGTGTGAGTAAGCATTGATCTAGTGTATGAATAATATCTGCTTTTGGTAAATCTACACCGATAAAAACAAGTTTTGTATGTCGATCACCAAACTCTGCGTCCCACTCATCTAGAATTTCTGGTTCTTGATTTAAAATCCGTGCTCTTTCTTGTTCAGGCAAGGCAGCAATCCAGTATGCAATTGGTTCAATTGCAACGGATTTTCCGGCTTGTGAAATTAAAATGGTTAAATCATGATGTGTAGCTAGCCATGTAAATCCTTTAGCGCGAACGATCTGCTCTGGCATCTGATCTAACCATGTATTCAGCCTGCCGGTATGGAAAGGAAGCTTTCTTTCATAAACGAATGATGAGATTTGGTATTCTTCTGTTTCAGGCGTATGCTGAGAATGTCCAGCATTGATTTCTTTGATCCAGCCTGCAGAAGCACTGGATTTTTCAAAATCGAATAAACCAGTATTCAAAATGTCACTAGGCTGTACGTTACCTTTTGAGGTTCTAATAATAGTTGCTTCTGGTTGGAGTGTGGTCAGTACGTGCTCGAGTCGATCTAGTTCTGATGCTGATACAAGATCACATTTATTGATAATCAACACGTCACAAAATTCAATTTGATCGATAAGTAAATCGGAAATTTCTCGTTCATCGTCATGGGAAACAGCTTCTTTACGATCCAATAAACTTTCTCCTGATTGGAAATCAGTCCAGAAACGGTTTGCATCTACTACTGTGACCATTGTGTCTAGCCTGCAAAAGCGTGTCAAATCTATGCCCATTTCTTCATCAATGTAAGAGAAAGTTTGAGCGACAGGGATAGGTTCACTAATACCTGTAGACTCAATGACAATATAATCGATATTACCAGCCTTACAAAGGCGCTCTACTTCAATTAATAAATCCTCTCTCAATGTGCAGCAAATACATCCATTAGATAGTTCAACAAGCTTCTCATCTGATCGAGAGAGTTCGCTACCTTGCTTGACTAATTCCACGTCATTATTAATTTTGCTCATGTCATTTACAATAACAGCACTTTTACCCTTTACGGTTCTGAAGAACATGATTTAATATCGTTGTTTTTCCAGCTCCCAAAAAGCCGCTTAATACTGTAACAGGTATTCTCTTATTCATTTGTTTTTGTCCTTATTGGAAATGCCCATTTTGAATTCCGCCTCACTTAAAAAGTAATCATTACGATTTGAATCCTAAAAATTATTTTGTTTCTCGATGAAGTGTGTATTTCTTTAATCGAGGAGAATATTTTTTTAACTCCAATCGGTCTGGATTCGTTCGTTTATTTTTTGTTGTGATATAGTTTCTGTCACCTGTTTCAGTACAGGCTAAGGTAATTTTCACGCGCATAAATGATATGACCCTCCTTTAATTCGTAATAGTTACGATTTGTATTTTAACATAATAAAGGTTGATTTTCAAGCTAAGTATGATGATCAATGCCAAATCACAAAACGAAAGAGGTATCGTATTTAATTGATACCCCTCTCCATTAATAAAAGTCACCGAGTTCTTCTTCGTAATGATCCTCGTACTGTTGGACATCGTTAGGGAACTCTTGGAGAAATGCTAATCCACCTAATATAAAGATCAAAATGATGGCGATGAACGAGAGAATAACTGTGACAATACTTGAAATGGAAAATAGTGTCTGTATTTTTATCATCTTAGCGTATTGTTCTAATAATTCTTCGTAAGAAGTATCAGGACCTTGAATCAATTGTTCAGCTGCTCTTACAGATTTTTGGACATGAACCCCCATCATAATGAGAAAAACGCCAAGGGCAGCAGGAAGAACAAGCCAAAACCCAATCCACAACCCAATCAGGATAGCTAGCCCACCTGAAATATAGAGAAAGATGCTGCCAACCTTTCCCCACTTTGCTATTGATTGAAGAGATTGAATGATTTTCTCAGTTTGTTGCAATCGTGTTCACTCCTTTATATATTCACTCTTTATCATACTTGAGTAAGTAGTACTTTAGGAAGAGTGGATGTTGTTCAGTTGCCATTTTTTCTATTTTCACTTACCTATTTATGGATAAATAAATTACTTTTGAATAAAAATAAAATTCTTTGATGGGGTTAAACTGAAGGAAGCAGATGTTGGTGATCCTGCCCCGTTATTTCGAAGCTATACGCATGAAGGCAAAAAGTGATTTTGAAAGAGTACTTGCAAAAAGTGAAAGCCGTGATGCTGTTATTTGTGAATTCTACCTGTATGACGTGTAAAAGCATTTTGGCTGATATGCAGGATTCATTCTCACGTGATGATGCCCATGTCATTTTTATGAATGGCGATGAACAAGCGGATGATTCTTCGCTGCTACAATTGCTGCCGGCGCAAGCTGTATATATACGTTCTTCACAAATTATGGAGCTGTATGGGGTAACTGTTGTTCCGCAAGCGATACTCATTGATGAACAAGGAATCATCTTGCAAAGAAAACCGCTTCAAAATGCAAAACAATTTGAACAGCTATTACATGCTTCATAAAAAAAGCGTTTTTCCCTTTAAGAGACGCTCCAGTGTGTAGACAGCCCCCCGCATTCAGTGTCAGTCCTGCGTGCTGGTGCTCACGAATGTCAAATTCGGCTCCGGTACTCGCCCTTTCTGGTCTTCAAAGATTTTCAATTACGCTGAAAATAAGACAAAGGACTAAAATAAAGATCATTTTAGCCCTTTGTCAGCAATCTGAAGCCTATCTTTCTTTAAGGGGACGCTCGTTTATAATTCTTTTCCTAGGATATCTAAATCGTACCTATTGCCGTCCATTTCTGCGATGCGTGGTAAGTGTCCCCAGGTCTCAAATCCGTGCTTTTTAAATAGTCGAATGCTGGCTTCGTTGTGGTCGAAAATAAAGGCAAGCAATGTTCGGATGCCTAATGAGGGAGCCAATTCGATCGCCTCCTGTAAGAAGAGCGAGCCTAAGCCTTTTCCTCGATAGTCTTGATTCAAGTAAATGCTCATTTCAACGGTTCCATTGTATGCAGGTCTTCCGTAAAACGTTTCAAAGCTGAGCCAACCGTAGATATTGCCTTTCTCATCTGTTTTTACATAGAGAGGCCTTTTCTCTGAATGATTCAAAAACCACTGACGGCGGTCTTCAACTGTAACAGGTTCAGTATCGGCTGTCACTTCTCTTGAAGCAATCGTTGTATTGTAAATATCGACGATCGCTTTAAGGTCATCTTCTGTTGCAATGCGGTTGAAAGTTTTCATAATATAGTCCCCCATCTTTTTTTCACATCATACATATTATTGAGGAGATTGCGCAAAATAAAAAGAAAAAAATGATTTTGTGTGTATATATTTTCTGCAAAGTGTTCAGAATGTTGCTGAGGTGATGAAAAATGAGAGAGGAAGAAAAGAAACGTACTTCCAAAATCACAAAAGTTCAGCAATTTTTCCGTAAGCGCTGGGTATTCCCTGCTATTTACTTGGTCAGCGCAGCGGTCGTATTAACAGCAGTTCTTTGGTATCAAGCTGTATCAAAAGATGTGAAAGACCAACTATCTAATGGAAATCAAATAGGACAAGAACAGCGTGATGATGCCGTTGAAGTTGGAAAGCCAATTGAAAATGTTGCAATGCCGGTCCAGAATTCGGATAATGTTTCTGTCGTGAAAAAGTTCTATGAAGCAGATGCTGATCAAAAAGAGAAAGAAGCAGCACTTGTAAACTATAATAACACCTATACCTTAAGCAAAGGTATTGATCTTGCAGATAAAGATGGCAAAGTGTTTGATGTCACAGCTGCTCTTAGTGGAACGGTGGTTCAAGCCAAAAAAGATCCAGTTCTCGGTCATGTCGTTGAAATTGAACATGAAGATGGATTGTCGACTGTTTATCAATCGTTGTCTAAAGTAAATGTAAAAGAAGGCGATGAAGTGAAGCAGAATGATGTCATCGGTGCTTCTGGTAAAAATCTGTATGGTACAGAAAGCGGAAACCACGTTCATTTCCAAATTCGTATGGAAGGTTTAGCGCTAAATCCACTAAGCTTCATTGATAAGCCTGTTTCTACTATTGAAAAAGCAGCACAAGAAGTAACGGAAGAAGCGAAAGAACCTGCTCAGCCAAAAGCTAATGACAAAACGAAGGAACCTGCTGCTGAAGATAAGGCCAAAGAGCCGGCTGGAGAAAAATCTGAAGAAAAGTCTGATGAGAAGGGGAAATCCTCTGATCAAGAAAAGTCTTCAGACTCCTCTAAAGACAGCAGTCAGTCAGAAGAAACAAAACAATCTTAATGTCCTGGAAGATCCTCTGTGTATATGTGTACGCAGAGGTTTTTTTCTGTCTTAAAAAGATCCTCCGCCATATGGCGGAGGATGTACTATAAGGCGGCAGGTCCCTTTTCACCTGTCCGGATGTGAATTGTATTTTCTATTTCTTATATAAACATTTTCCCCCCTGGTTCGCCTGTTTAAGTACCTTCTGAGCTGTTTCAGCGGTTCGACAGGTACTTTTCTCAAGACGATTTCGATCTTTCAACCATTTATTTCCTGGCGAAAAAGCCAGAGAATAGCCAAACACAATCCAGACGACAATATAAATGAGGATCACTAAAAATAAAGGGCGTTTGACCTATAAAATCGAGCTGAGAAACAGTTTGGTTCGCTCCTCCTGAGGAGAATCGAACAATTCCGATGGGATGCCTTCTTCCACAATACGCCCTTCGTGCATATATACGATACGGTCAGCTACTTCTTTAGCAAAGCCCATTTCATGTGTGACAATGACCATTGTCATGCCTTCTTTTGCGAGGCTTTTCATGGTTTGGAGCACCTCGCCTACAAGCTCTGGATCAAGGGCAGACGTAGGCTCGTCAAATAACATAACATCAGGCTTCATTGCGAGAGATCGTGCGATGGCAACACGCTGTTTTTGTCCACCCGAAAGTTTAGAAGGGTACACTTTGGCTTTATCAGCAAGCCCGACTTTTTCTAATAATACTTTGGCTTCAGCGATGGCCTGTGCTTTCTTTGTTTTCTTCACCATCACAGGTGCTTCAATGATGTTTTCGAGCACGGTTTTGTGCGGGAAGAGATTAAAATGCTGAAACACCATGCCTATTCTTTGCCTCATTTCGTTTAATTGATTCCGCTTTGGATGAACTGGACTGCCATCGATGATGATATGACCGTCATTTTTTATTTCTAAAAAGTTCATACATCGGAGCAAGGTGCTTTTCCCAGATCCGCTTGCACCAATTAAGACGACCACATCATTTTCATATACGGTGAGATCAATATCCTTTAAGACATGTAAATTCCCAAAGTGTTTATTGAGTTTTTCAACACGAATGATTTCCTTTGATTCTGTCATGCTTCTCCTCCTAATGATCACTGACTGAAAGTTTCTTCTCAAAGGTTTGGACAACGAATGTTAATAGCAGGACAAGAACTAAGTAATAAACGGCCACAACGAGTAAATACGTCATATTGTCAAAGCTGTTGGAGCCTTGAGTGGTGGCCACGTTAAATAGTTCATTGACGCTAATAAAAGCGGCAAGGGATGAGTCTTTTAAGCCTATAATAAATTGATTACCAAGGGGGGGAAGGGCGCGCCGCATCGCTTGCGGGAGAATGATGCGTCTCATCGTTAACATACGGCCCATGCCAAGAGAACGTCCTGCTTCTTTTTGACCTTGGTCGATCGATTGGATAGCGCCTCTGAATATTTCTGCTATATAGGCACCGTTATGAAAGGCAAGCGCTATGGAAGCAGCCCAGAAGTCGGGTATGTTTAATTCCGTGAGTCCAAAATATAAGATGAAAATTTGAACAATGAGTGGTGTCCCCCGGACAAGAAAGATATAGGCATTGGCGATATAACCGAAAATCGCTACGCGGGATATTTTCAGCAAAGCAAAGAAGAGCCCAATGAACATACCGATGAAGATGCTGATCACAGTCAGTTGTAAGGTCAGCAGCATCCCTTCTAGGAAAACGCCTCTAGAATCAAGAAGCGTTTGAAAAAAGTGTGATAGGCTAGGCAAAACAATCAGCTCCATTTGAAGAAAGTGCGCCTAAAAGGGCGCAAAATCTTGGTTTTAATCTTGTTTGACGGTAATATCTTCGTCAAAGTACTTTCCGCTAATTTGTCTTAATGTTCCGTCTTTTTTTAGTGCATCAATCGCATCGTTGATCTCTTCTAAAAGCTCTTTATTTTTTTTTGACACAGCAATTGCTTGCTCACTTTGTCCGAGCCTTTGCTGCGCTTCAATTTCTAATTTTTTCTTCATGGCTTCTGCACCTGTGGCAAAATCAGTGACGACCGCATCGTGTTTGCCGTTGGCTAGTGCTTCTAAAGCGACAACATCACTGTCATAATATTTTGGTTCCTGCCCGCTATGTTCCTTTGTAATATCAGCGTAGGAAGAGCCTTTTGATACAGCGATTTCTTTGTCTTTTAAGTCATTTGCACTGTGAATGTCTGCTCCAGGTCTTGTGAAGATTTGCGGACCGGAGTAGTAGTAGGGCTTAGAAAAAAGGACGTGTTTTTTTCGTTCCTCATTGATGGTATGACTTGCAACTGCGGCATCAAATTTCCCTGCTTTCACGCCTTCGACGATGCTTGCGAACTTATATTTTTTCTGAACAGGCTCTAGGCCGAGCTTGTCACTAATCGCATTTCCTACATCGATATCAAAGCCGGACATCTGATTTCCATCCATGTAACTGAATGGGTGAAATTCACCTGATGCTGCAAAAATAAATTTTCCATCCTCCAAAATCGGCGACCCTTTCGCTGTAGAATTACGTTTATCTCCGTTCCCATTCGTTTCATTTGAACCACACGAAGACAGAAGTAATACTGCAACCGAGAAAAGGGCTGGGACCCAAAACCGTCTTTTTTTATTAATATTCATCTCCTCCTTTTTAGCCACCCTCCTATAAGGAGAAAGTAGTCTTTTCAATATGTGTGTATCTTACCATTTTTTCCTCTTATTCTCAATTATATTTGTGTTATTCCAACACTCACCCTTTTTAAAATGTATGTCTTACTTTTCCAAGCGAGAACATGAATTGCTAAGGGTATAAAATGGAAATGAATCTCATAATAACGGAAGAATGGGCAAAAAACATGCCATTTAACAGAGGGGGCGGGCGTATGAACAAATGGAGAGGCAACCGAAAAGTCTTTTTAACAGCTATCGCATTTGGAACGATGTTAAATCCACTGAATTCTTCGATGATTTCTTTGGCCTTGCATCAAATTCAGCATGATTTTGGTTTGTCGTTTACGACCGTATCTTGGCTTATTTCTACTTTTTATTTAGCAAGTGCGGTGACGCAACCGGTCAGTGGTCGAATTGGGGATCATTTGTTGAGCCGAAGAACGTTATTTTTATTTGGACTATCTCTTGTGGCCATCTCGGCTATTTGTGCGCCATTTGCTCCGACCTATGCGGTGCTGATTGTTATTCGGCTGTTGCAGGCGATTGGAAGTAGTGCCATTTATCCTTCTGGTGTGGGACTCATTCGGGATCATATCAAGGAAAGACAGGCTTCGGCATTAGCGGTTTTGTCTATTTTTGCTTCAGCGATGACCGCACTTGGTCCGACGGTTGGCGGGTTTCTGATGACTATTGGCGGATGGCCGGCTATCTTCTTAGTGAATCTGCCTTTTATTCTCATCAGTTTTTTTCTTTGCCTAGCCTTGTTTCCTAAGGAGCAAAAGAAGAGAAAACTGCGGATAGGCGAAGCTGTACGAAAGCTCGATTTACCAGGAATGCTTCTTTTTACAGCTTGTATTGTACTGTTGCTTTCCTTTTTATTATCACTTGCTGAAGGTATTCAGTATGTACAAGGTATTCTTTTTCTTATCAGTGCAGGCGCTTTTATATGGTGGGAATATCAGGTGGATGAGCCGTTTATTCAAATTCGGATGTTTCGAAAGGATAAGCGGTTGTCACTTGTGTATATTCAATTTATCATCTTAAATATTTTCTTCTATTGTCTCTTTTTTGGTTTGCCGAGTTATTTTCAGGATGAGTTGGGTTGGCGTGTGGAAATGACGGGGCTCTTTATGCTGTGTATGTCTGGAGTGAGCATTATTGTGTCACCGCTGACAGGGAAGTGGGTGGATGGAGGGGATGAACGTCATCCGATTTTAGCAAGCAATGTGTTGATGCTTGCAGGTGCTTCTGCCATGACATTCTTTTTTTTCCCTGCGCCATTATGGGGAAAAGGAGTGGTTCTTGCGGTGCTAGGACTCAGTTACGGAATTGGTAATGTTGCACTTCAAGCTGCGATGCTAAAAGCAAGCCCTCAGCAAATGATTGGTACGTCCTCTGGGCTTTTTCAAACGTGCCGGTACCTTGGTTCTATTTTGTCATCTGCCGTGCTTGGAATGCTGTTTGGTGAGGAAATCGCTGGTTCTCATTTTGAGCAATTAGGCTGGACATTGATTATCATTTCTCTTATCGGCATTGGGGTAAGTCTTTATTTTTCAAGTATGGTTAGAGGAAGACAGGCGATAAAAAAAGCGACTGGATAAAGCGGAAGAAGACTCTTCATCACTTTATCACAGGTCGCTTAAGAGTTGGATAGGTCAGAGCCCTGATCCTTTTGCTTCCTTCTAAATATTTTCCCAACAATGGTCTCGTAAAACGTCACAATGCGATCAATTGGAGAATCAAAGAACTTCCATAATTTATTCATGATAAAGACAACCACAATTGATACGACTAAGCTGCCTAAGACATCAAATGGATAATGGTGACCGACCCAGATGCGGGAGAACCCTGTGAGTAATCCAAAGACGAGCAACATATTGCCGAGTTTTTTATTACGGGATCTGATGGCTAATGAAAGAGCCAGTGCTCCTGTTGTATGGTCACTTGGGAAGGAAGCGTCAGCTGAGTGCGGGATGAGTGTGTCGACTTTATGTGCCACAAACGGCCGCTCTTCATAATAAAACAGTGTAATGGCAAAATTGACGATGAGTGCCACGATACCTGTTACACCGGAAAAGAAGACATGCTTCTTTAATTTGCGATTACCTAAAAACCAGCAAATCAATAAGACAAGGGCATACACCAGAATAGCCTTTTTCGTAATGAAAATCATGGCCTGATCTAAAAACTCAGAATGATGAGCCATCCCATGTATGACTTTAAACAATTCGTAATTCAAAACATCACCTATACTTTCGCTAAAACGCCAACTATTTTTCAAACGAGCCTAAATGTTTCATTTGAAATATCTTATATTTTAACATGTTTCCGATGAAGTTTAAAACAGTATCCTATTCTGACATTGAGACCTTTTGTGCTTTTGCTTCTTACGGTTTTCGTTCGTTCCAATAAAAAACGCCCATGCTAAAGATAAAGATGCCTGCAATCAAATAATCATTTTAAAAGTCTGTACCGCATTTGCCTTTTTCCGATAAATCCCTTGTCCATCTTCATTTTTAGCATATTCCCTATGCAATGCTAATACACTGTTACAAACCTGACAAAGAGAGTGTTTGAGGTGAGGGATCGTGTTTGGAATTTTCTACCTAATGGATGAGAAATTAAGACGAACAAGCGCCGCTGAAAATGGATAATCTTCATACGGATCTCATTTCACACTTCTCACATCCATTTTAGGGAGGTCGAGTGGTGTGCACGATTACATCAAAGAGCGAACAATCAAGATAGGAAAGTATATCGTGGAGACAAAGAAAACCGTTCGTGTTATTGCGAAAGAATTTGGAGTCTCTAAAAGTACTGTACACAAGGATTTAACAGAAAGACTGCCAGAAATTAATCCAGATCTGGCTAATGAGGTAAAGGAGATACTGGATTATCATAAATCAATCCGTCACTTGCGAGGAGGAGAAGCCACCAAGTTGAAGTATAAAAAAGAAGAAATTTTAGAAGGCGAGCCTGTGAAACAGTAAGCTTAGTTCTTTGTTCATAAACATGATATATATATCTTCCTCATATCGGTAGTTTCTAACCACAAATTTTGTGAAGATTTTTGTAAAGAAACATCTTTTTTTCTGCAAATTATGATAGAATATATAATTAGGGAAGAATGTGGTATTTGCTATGGAAACAGATTTTCAAGGAGGATATATATAGATGTTTGCTAGGGATATTGGAATTGATCTTGGTACTGCAAATGTGCTGATTCATGTTAAAGGAAAAGGAATTGTGTTAAATGAACCATCTGTTGTAGCTCTTGACAAAAACAGCGGGAAAGTATTGGCTGTTGGAGAAGAAGCTAGACGTATGGTTGGACGTACGCCTGGGAATATTGTTGCGATTCGTCCATTAAAAGATGGCGTAATTGCTGATTTTGAAGTAACTGAAGCGATGCTCAAGCATTTTATTAACAAATTAAATGTGAAAGGTCTGTTCTCTAAGCCGCGTATGCTCATCTGCTGCCCGACAAACATTACATCTGTTGAGCAGAAGGCGATCAAAGAAGCTGCTGAAAAAAGCGGGGGGAAGTATGTATTTCTTGAAGAAGAGCCAAAAGTAGCAGCAATTGGTGCTGGTATGGATATTTTTCAGCCAAGTGGAAACATGGTCGTAGATATTGGAGGCGGAACGACAGATATCGCTGTCATCTCGATGGGTGACATTGTAACCGCCTCTTCTATTAAAATGGCTGGAGACAAATTTGATCTGGAAATTCTAAACTATATTAAAAAAGAGTATAAGCTGTTGATCGGTGAGCGCACGGCAGAGGACATTAAGATCCAAGTTGCAACGGTATTCCCAGACGCACGTCACGAAGAGATCTCGATTCGTGGACGAGACATGGTGACGGGATTACCAAGAACGATTACCGTCACAAGCAAAGAAGTAGAAGAAGCCTTACGTGAATCTGTATCTGCAATTGTTCAGGCAGCAAAACAAGTGCTTGAGAGAACACCGCCTGAATTATCGGCTGATATCATCGATCGTGGCGTCATCATCACAGGTGGTGGAGCTCTTCTAAACGGGCTTGATCATTTGCTTGCAGAAGAGCTAAAAGTACCGGTATTCGTTGCTGAAAACCCAATGGACTGCGTAGCAGTTGGTACTGGCGTGATGCTTGATAACATGGACAAGCTACCAAAGCGTAAACTCAGCTAATGAAATCCCTCATTCTTTTGAGAAAGAATGAGGGATTTTTATTAAAGAAGCCTGCCAATATGCCGATATATTTCATAGAAGATTGTTCATTAATGTTTTTAGGTAGGTCATGTGAAAGAATCATAATGAGGTGAGCACGTGTTAAAAGGACTATACACCGCAACATCTGCCATGATCGCTCAAGAGCGGCGGACAGAAATGCTTTCAAATAATATCGCAAATGCGAATACACCAGGTTATAAAGCTGATGAAGGGGCCATGCGGGCGTTTCCAGAAATGCTGCTGAGCCGAATGGAATCAGGACGTTTCCAAACATCCTCAGGCAAAGGCTTTAGTGTCCCACAACAAACACCGATTGGTGGAATTAATACGGGGACATATATGCAGGAATTGATTCCTCAATTTACACAAGGAACATTGAAAACAACAGATCAAACAACAGATATCGCATTAGTAGAAAGTAATGTGCCAATCAACCCAGAGACAAATCAAAAATCAGCGTTATTTTATGCAGTCAATACACCAGAAGGCGTTCGTTATACGAAAAGTAGTTCAATTACATTAAATGTACAAAATCAGTTGACCATCAATGGCCGTGCCCTTCTTTCAGTGACGGGACAGCCGATTACGGTTCAGAGTGAGAATTTCAAAGTGAATGCAGATGGAACTGTGAGTGAAAATGGACAAAATCTCGGACAAATCGATGTGAGAGTAGCAATGGACACAAGAAACCTTGCGCGTGAAGGAAATGATTTATACCGCACGGCTGATAACCAACCCCTGCCAAGTGCAGTAAATAACGGTCAAATGTCCTATACGTTAAGCCAAGGTGTATCTGAGCTATCGAACGTGGATGTCACGAAATCATATACAGAAATGACAACAGCCTATCGTGCGTTTGAAACAAATCAAAAAGTGGTTCAGGCATATGATAAAAGCTTAGAAAAAGCAGTGAATGAAATTGGAAGAGTGTATTAATAAAGAAATGAAAGGGAAAGGAGGATTCTTATGCTTAGAACGATGATCAATGCAACTGTGTCGATGAACGAGGTGCAAAAGCAGCTTGATATCATCAGTAACAACATTGCCAACAGTGAAACAACAGGGTATCGCGCGAAAAATACCCGTTTCTCAGAGCTGGTCAGACAGCAGTTTAATCAGGTAGATGAAAAAAATGAGCAGGTGGCAAACAGTCGTCTGACACCTGATGGATTAAGGCTTGGAACAGGTACAATGGTCAATGCATCCATTAACTCATTGCAAGGTTCTATCAAAGAAACAGGGCGTGATCTTGATGTTGCGTTTGGGACACCATCGCAGTATTTACAGGTCAATGCCGGTGGAAATATCCGTTATACAAGAAGTGGTTCGCTGTATTTACAGCCAGGTCATAACCGTAATCAGGTACAGCTTGTCACAAGTGAAGGCTACCCGATTCTTGATGAAAACGGAAATGCGATTGTCTTAAATGCTAATTTCCGTAATATTTCAATTGATAAAAATGGGCGACTCACGGCTATTTCTAGAGATAATCAACGGAATCAGCAGGTGAATCTAGGCGTTGTACAAGTCAATAATTCTTCAGCCCTTATCTCTGAAGGAGATAATTTATTCTCAGTAGACGGTAACTATCAAGACGCATTAACGGCACTGAATGGGGGCAATCGCCAAGCCATTCAGCTTCAGCAAGGTGCACTTGAAAACTCGAATGTGGACATGTCTAAAGAATTAACAGATCTCATGACAACACAGCGCTCGTATCAGTTGAACTCAAGAACCATTACGATGGGCGATCAGATGCTAGGATTGATTAATACCATTAGATAATGAGCAGGCGGCGTGTGTGTCAGCCTCTCATGATGAAAAAGGCGGCTCGCTCAAAGTCGCCCTTTTTTTTATAATAATCTGAGACATCTGCAAGCAGATCCTCAAGATCAATCCAGGCTTCTTTTTGTTCAAGACATGTGACGAGCGTGGCAATTTGCTCATCTGCCTTGGGCGTTTGATTATACAGAAGGAATAAAATTTGAAACTTCATTCTTAATATATCAAACTGAGAGGCAACCGCTTCTTTTAGCCCTTTTTGTATATACTTCATTCCTTCTTCCGTTAAATTTTCTTTGAAACAGGAACGCACGGTTTCGTAAAGACATGATACATAGGAATAAGTGGACTTCCGGTATGCTGGGAGACGAAGCGATTTTTTAAAGTATTCAAGTGCTTCCTTATGACGGTTTTGTCTCGATTGAACAAAACCAGCGTCATAATAAACAATACCGAGTAGTTCTTGGTCATCGATCATTTTTACGTATTCGATCATGTCAATAAAAATAGCTTCTGCTTCCTCATATTTTTTTTGATCGCTAAAATTAAGTGCAAGCACAATTTTACAGCGATAAATGCTATGGACATCCCCGTGCTTTGCAAAGATATCCATGGCTTTTTGAACATGACGAATCGATAACAATGAGTAGCGGTTGTTATAATAAATTCCACTTGTACGAAAATGAAATTCTGCTTCCTCCAGCTCATCGTTTAGTAATGGCAGTCTTTCTTCTGCCATTTCAATATAATGAACGGCATCATTTTGATCGCTGTTTAAAGATTCGTATAGTCCGAGAAAGAAGTAAAAGTAATATTGCAGTTCTTCGTTCATTTGATCTCTATGAAGCATCAGTTCATGTTTAAGCTTTGCTAAGTCCTTTGCCTGATTCATCCAGAGCTGATGGCGAAATAACATGAGTTGATAATGTAAGTAAAGCTCCTGTTTCTTTACTAATTTTCGTTTATGTTTTGTTAATGTTGTTTTGATATCTTCAGCCTTCGAAAAATGTCGATTCTTCAGCATTGTATACCACGAATGGAGAAGTTTTCTAATGGATTTATCGCTTATAAAATTCATTTTTACCCTCTTATTCAATCAATGATGTAATATATTTTACCATATTTGTAAAATAACAATGAGTGTAGTGTGGATTATATTTGATGACAATAGGTAACAATAAATTCTATTTTTTACCATTGATGTTGTCAGAGCATTGAAAAATGCCGACATTCATAATATACTTCTATTGGAATCAAATGAAGATTAGAGATTTAGAAAAAAGGAGAGATCAAGATATGCTTGATGCTCAGCAAATTCAAGAGATTATTCCACACCGTTACCCTTTTTTATTGGTTGACCGCATTGTAGAGGTTGAAGGTGAGAAAAGAGCGGTTGGGATTAAAAATGTCACAGTCAATGAAGAATTCTTTAATGGTCATTTTCCAGGATACCCAGTCATGCCGGGTGTGCTCATTGTGGAAGCACTAGCTCAGGTTTTTGGTGTGATTATGCTAGGAAAAGAAGAAAACAAAGGGAAAATTGGTTTATTTGCAGGGATTGACGGGTGCCGATTCAAAAGACAGGTCAAGCCTGGCGATCAGCTTCGTTTAGAGGTTGAAGTGACACGTCTCCGCGGTCCGGTCGCAAAAGGAAAAGCGTTAGCAACAGTGGATGGTGAAGTAGCGTGTGAAGCGGAACTGACATTTTCTATCGGTCCTAAAGTATCATGATTTGCCTGGCGGTTCATCTTACATGAACCGTTTTTTATATAGAAAAGTTCAGTCTGAACGGATAAGGGCTTGCGTTTTTTACAAAAAACGTCATATTAGACAAAAAAAGATGAAGGTGATAAAGGATGTTGAAAGAATTTAGAGAGTTTGCAGTCAAGGGGAATGTGATCGATTTGGCTGTAGGTGTAATCATTGGGGGAGCATTTGGCAAAATTGTCACTTCTCTTGTGAATGATTTAATCATGCCTCTTGTCGGTATTATCATCGGTGGGCATGATTTTAGCGGTTTATCCATTAAAATTGGATCTGCTCAAATTTTATATGGGAATTTCATTCAAACAGTCGTTGATTTCTTGATTATCTCATTTTCCATTTTTATCTTTATTCGTTATTTGAATAAACTGAAACGGAAAAAGGTAGAGGAAGAAGAGGTTGTAGAATCACCAGATCAAACAGAAGTTTTATTAACTGAAATTAGAGATCTATTAAAAAATCAAAGCCAATCAAAAGATGTGCAATAGAAAAAGAGCGCTATCCCCGCTCTTTTTTATGTGTTTTGTTTAAAAGCATCCAGCAGTTTTTCTCCTGAAAGCCCCTCTTTGACGAGGTCTTTTAATACTTCTTCGGTTTCTGTTCTGTAACGATTTGTAATCATTTTACCATCAAGTAACACGGAAATGTTTTCTTCTAAGGCAACGATGTTTTTGACTTGGACTGATAGATGAACAGGGCGGTTGTTTTCTTTTGTGATCGTCACAAGAATCTTCACTTCTGTATGCTGCTGAGAGAGTACCTCAAACACCTGTCTATGTTTCTTTGGAAGGAGTGCCTCGATCATCCAGTGATTTTCACCGTCTTCTTTATTAATGATTAAACCGTCACGAAGGGGAATGCTGGACATTTTATCTTGCTTAGGATCAAGTTCAATTTTTATATCAATCAGCCTAAATGTTTTCATATTTATCACCTCACAAGCGTTCGTTATTCGTATGTACAATTATAGCATACAACATCTGTATAAATGAAACCGCTACCTACTCAGAACTAGCTGTACTGAAATTGAAAGGAGATGTTTTATGGAGCCCTATCAACTGCGAAAAATACACATTGTCGAAAAGAATGATAACCTCAGGCGGTAAAAAGTAATAATTAAAGGGTAAATAGAGAATTTGAAAGGCGATTTTGTCATTTTCATGTTTTGTCTTCTGCGTTTTTTCTAAGTAGACTAGGGGTAGTTGAAAGGAAAGGAGGCAAGCCTTGAATTAAAAGGTAAGGTCTAGCATCTGTCAGTCCCCCTCTAGCTAAAGCGGATAGACTTTGCCTGATGCACATAAACACTGCGTAATAGAACCGTTTCTTCTTTGTATAAGTCACGTGTCCCCTGCGAATCCCCATATGTATCCGGTCATGTCTCGTGGCCGGGTACCCTTTTTATTGATTAAGACGATCAGCCCTTGCAAATAGTGGATACTCATTTCATAATGATGATGGATTTGATAAATGGAATGTCAGGTTAAAGTGGAGACAAAAAAGGAGAGAACGATGACAAACATTCAATTAATCGCAACGGATTTAGACGGTACTTTATTGAACAGTGAACACAAAGTGAGTCAGGAAAACGAGCAGGCATTAAAGGAAGCAACAGTGAGCGGAATTGAGGTTGTCGTTTCAACAGGAAGAGCGTATTTTGATGTGAAGTCTATTTTTGATGAGCTTGGTATGAATACGTGGGTGATTAGTGCCAATGGAGCTGTGATTCATGATCCAACTGGACAAGTGTACCATTCAGCTACTTTACAAGAAGAAAAGGGCAAACACATATTATCCTGGCTTGAGGAACGTGATTATTACTATGAAGTCTTTACGAATGAGGCCATTTTTACACCGAATCGTGGCAGAGAGCTTCTTGCTATCGAAATGGACCGCTTAAAAAGTGCAAATCCAGAAGCTGATAGAGGTGTTCTTAAGCAAGCGGCAGAAGTTCAATACAGCCAGTCGGGTTTTGCCTATATTGATACATATGAAGAATTGTTTCGTGAGGATCAGAAGCTTTCGTTATACAACATCTTAGGCTTCTCTTTCTTTCAAGACAGACTGAAGGCCGGGTGGGATATGTTCGGACAAGATTCAGATTTAACATTGGTCAGTTCGGCCGATCATAACTTTGAGATCGGGTCAAAAGATGCGTCGAAAGGGCAGGCATTAACAAGGCTGTCAGAAAAGCTAGGTATTCCTTTAAGCCAGACAGCAGCTGTAGGAGACAGTTTAAATGACGAATCGATGCTTCAAGTAGCTGGCATAGGAGTTGCGATGGGTAATGCGAGAAAGGATATAAAAGAAATAGCTGATCACGTCACGTTAACAAATGATGAACATGGTGTTGCGCATATGATTCAACATCTTTTGTAGTAAATGAATCGATGTATTTGTATAAATCACAGATGAAGCGCATTCTTTTAATCATGAATATTACCCGCTTGTAAGGAAATTAAGGAGAGTTAACGAGTGGCGCTGGAATCTTATAGGTCCAAAAATCTGCATTTAATCAAGGAAGCCTGAGACTATACTCAGGTAGGCCTGACGGTGAGACCAGTCTTTACCTGATAATCCTTTAATATATGTGAACAAGGGCTTTTTAGATATGACAGCTATCAAGAAACCGAAGTACTAGGGAAGAATTGTCGTTTCCTTCAAGGAGATAAAACTGGGCAAATCGCTTTAAAACAAACTAAGACAGCTATTGAGAACAAAGAGGATGGCACTGTTCAACTAAAAATTACAAAAAATCTGGACAAATGTTTTGGAACGAATTTAACAACCTGCTAATGTCAATGATTTAAAAAAGAGGATTTTTCGTCAAACTTGAGAAAAGTCCTCTTTTTGTTGCGATTAAGATGATTGAGCTGCTGCACTTAATGTGAATAAATCTTCTAGTTCGTTCGTCGATAGCTCTGTAATCCAGCCCTCGCTTTGGATAATTTGATCATTTAATGTTTGTTTTGTTTCAAGCATTTGATCGATTTTTTCCTCGATCGTGCCAGTTGTGATCATCTTATGGACGTGAACAAATCGCTTTTGTCCGATACGATAAGCACGGTCTGTCGCTTGGTTTTCTACGGCTGGGTTCCACCATCTATCGTAGTGAATGACATGATTTGCTGCGGTTAAGTTGAGTCCTGTTCCTCCTGCTTTTAAAGAAAGGATTAAGATATTGAATTCTTTCTTCTGGAAGCGTTCCACCATGTTGTCCCGCTCATGTTTTGATAGGCTGCCATTTAAAAATTGAACAGGTTCTCCAAACATCTTCTCCGCTAGCTGCTTGATCATGTTGCCCATTTTAATATACTGCGTAAAGATGAGACAGCTTTCTCCTTGTTCATGTATCGCTTTCAACAGCTCTGCTAATTTATCCATTTTTATTGAACGCTTCCGCAATTTCACATCTGTCCCGCTTTCCTTTAAATAGAGAGCAGGGTGATCGCAAATCTGTTTGAGTCTGCCGAGCATACTTAAGATGATGGCTTTACGCTGCATACCTGTTAATGAAGCCATATGTTCGAATGTATCCTTGACGAGCTGTTCATATAAAGACGCCTGCTCAGCGGATAACGGGATGAATGCTTTTTCTTCTAGTTTCTCAGGCAGGTTCAGGGCGACCTCTTCATCTTGTTTTGTTCGTCTTAATAAGAATGGTTTGATTAGCTGCTGTAGCTGTTCAATTCTTTTTTCTTCACGATCTTTTTCAATCGGAAGGACAAATTTTTTATGAAAGCTGGTCAGGCTGCCGAGATACCCTTTGTTGATGAAATCGAAAATGGACCAAAGCTCCGTCAAGCGATTCTCCATCGGTGTGCCGCTGAGGGCAATGTGATGCTGTCCTTTTAATTGCCTGATCGCTCTCGATTGTTTCGTATGGGCATTCTTAATGTTTTGTGCTTCGTCTAAACAAATGGTATTCCACTTTGCTGATGTTAATTCATCACGGTCAGAATGTGCGAGTCCGTACGAAGTCAGGACAATATCTGTAGACTCGTACGCTTTTGTAAAGTTCTCACCTTTTGGACGTGATGGTCCATAATGTAGTGCGATGCGCAAATGTGGTGCAAATGTGACAAGCTCTCTTTGCCAGTTTCCTAAAACAGAAGTGGGCGCAATGATGAGAGACGGAGAGGCGTTTTGCTGCTGCTCCTTCAAATAGGTGAAATAAGCGATCATTTGAATCGTTTTCCCAAGTCCCATATCATCTGCTAAACAGGCCCCGAACCCATGAGATCTTAAAAACAGAAGCCAGTTGACACCATGCTGCTGATACGGACGCAGTGTGCCTTTAAAGGACTCACTCATTTCGTAGGAAGGTAGCTCATGTGTATCATTTAACTGATGGACAAGTCCTCTTAATTGAGATGAAAGTTCAAAATGTATATGAGCAAATGTGGAACGATCTAAAAGTTCTGAAGTCGCTTCAGAGGACGCCTCTTGATCAGCCAGTTCACGTGACAAAATATCAGACATGTGAAGCCCTTCGTTTTCGGCACGCTCCATCCATTTTTTCATTTGCTGAATGAAGGTCGGATCGATTTTTATCCATTGTCCGCGAATGTTGACAAGGCGGCGTTTACTTTGGACAAGCTCGTTGAACTCAACTTCTGTCAGCTCGATACCATTTGTGGCAAAGCGCCAATTAAAGTCCATTAAGGCGTCCATTCCGACATACGATTCCCCTTGTGGTGTAGATGAAATCCTTGCTTTTAGCATCATCTTGCTTTCCTTTACGATCTGCCACCACGATGGGAGCAGGATCTCAATACCCATATTCACAAGCGTTTCACTTGCTTCAGATAGGAAGAGCCACGCTTCTTCTTCTGACATGAGGGTAGTGCCAGAAGTGAAAGAGAGCCAAGGGACAACTTGACTGAATCGCTCTAGCTCTCTTAAAATTTTTTCTTGATAAGGACGCCAGGATCTTTTTAAAGAACGGATGCCTTCAAAAAAGTGAAGGTCGTTGTTTTTTTTATCGCGCAAAAACAATTCGATTTTCCAATCATCCACGTCATAGTCTGGTTCATTTAAGCGCAAGCCGACAGTGAAAGGCGTCTCATCATTGATCCAGCCAATCGTCTCTAAGAAATCCTGCTCATCTAAAAAATGCCCCTGGAAGGATGAAAGGGCAGGCGATTGTGCAGTCATTTGGTTCCACTTGTGCTGCAAGGCATCATCATATTGAATGTAATCCTGTACGGCAAAGGAGAACCAATCAGCTGTATAGCCATCTAATATGCCTTCTTTGTCTTTAAACCGAAGCACACCTTCTGTCCATGCCTCATAATCGGGAACGAAATCTTTATCCTCAATGAATTCGTATATGGTAGAGGCTGTTTTCATAAGGGCCTCGGTTTCATCCGTTATTGTTACAAGACTAAAGGTATTAAATGAATTTTTTCCTAGCAATTCAACGGTCATCCAAGGGCTTAATAGGAAGGCAGGTGTGCCAATAAAGCTCACATCTTCTAAGAACGTTCCGTAAAAAGATGATTCATGCCATTGGAAAAGCTGTCTCTTCATTTCATTAAGCGGAACAGGGTGTCCGTCCTCTGCTTGCGCTGAAATGGTGAAAGAGTAATCTTCTGTTTGTTCTGCATGAATGACAATTAGTTTATGGCGTGTCATCAATCAATTTTCCTTTCTTCATTTCCTCTTGGAACGCACGCAGCCGTTTTGTTGAATCTTGCAGTTGCTTTACATATCTTTCCCAAATTGCATTTTTTTTCGTTTTATGATAAAGCGTCCGCAGTTTTTTTAGCATTTTCACAGACTCTCGATAGGCACTTCGGTTTTTTTGATCGAGAAGCAGTGAGATTTCACGGTGGTACGATGGAATGAGCGCTTCAGGCTCTTCCTTTGCAATTTGTTGGATCAGTTTTTTCTCCAATTCACTGATGGAGAAGCCGTAAAGGCTGTGAATTTCAATCCATTCTGTATATCGCTGCTGAGCATATAAAAGCTCACTATATTCAGTGAATGCATAGGGCATGCAGATTTGGCAATAGCGTTCATATAAATAATGATCCTTCGTCTGCTTAAAGTACGCTTCTAAATAAAAGAAGAAATCACTGACAGCTCCTCGCAGCTCTCTGTAGGGTAGGTTCAACTGACAATATTCTTCTAATATATAGGAGATCTCATTGTACCAGAGCTTAAGTCGCTTCCAGTCCTTGCGGTTTGTGAGATCCTTTAGCCAATTGAGCACATTTGGTAGCATATTCACATTGAGCATTCGTAATTGCTGAAAGAGTCTTTTGTCTTCCTTGAGCAAATAATCCATGTGCATCAGGCCGATGGCACGTTCAACTGTTTGTTCTTGCTGCTGAGCGTTCTTTAGTAAGTCTGTTTCTTTTTTGACCCATTTCCCTCTATTTAATATGGTTCCCCAAATCTCCATAAAGACCGCTACCCGTTCATGCTGAAAAGGTCCGATGATTTGAAGAAGTGTCCGAACGACAGTTGGTGTGTTTTCAAGAAACGGATCGAGGGAAAAGGAAAGGGCGTATGTCTTTAAATGATCCACTGAATCAAAAATGGTGTTCATGAGCTGTTCTACATATGGATTCATGGCATAAAAGTCCTTTTCGGCATCAAGTCGGCCGAGTTCGATGAGCTCATGGAGCCTTAGCCACACATCGATGGACGTATGGATCGCATACAAGCTCTTGAATTCAGGTGAAGTAGGTGCGTGTTTTTTCAGGATCGATAAATAGCCGTAATACAAATGCTGTGGTGTTTGCTGATGCTTTGGCGCCTGTTTCAGCCAGAGGTTAAATTCCTCTTGGAAAAAAGTTAGCCAGCTCTGGAGTGATTGTTCGTCTGGGCGCTTCACATGGAAGTGCTGTCGAATCAATTCTTTGCTGCGTTGTAACTCATCCTTTTCTGACCAATTCTCTGTAAAGTTGGTCACGCTCTCTACTTGAGCGTATAACGAAAAGAAGACAGCGAGAATATGTTTGCAAAGTCCATCCGCAGGGCACGAGCAGATGCTTCTCACTGGAAACAGCACATGAAGGTGGACTCTTGCTGCCACGACATCATGTACATAAGCTGACCATTCCGTATCAGACTCTTGCTTGAGTCGATATACGCTGTCCTGTCTATAAGTAATCAATGCTTTTTTGATCAGTTGTTTGTTTTCATCTGTCGTAGGAAAAAGTTCTTTGATCTGTTCGGCTGTTTGTTTGATTTCTTCTTCGTTGATGTTGTGCTGAAGCATTTGATCCGCTCCTAACCAAGTAAAAGATTCCAATTCTTTTATTATAGCTCAATGGTGATTTATAAAAAAGTTTTTCATGAAAATGGTCATAAATTTCAAAAGCTGTCGAATGATGTATTAGAGTATTGCATAAACCAACCATACAGCATATAATAATGAAATTAGTGGAATTGAAAGGATACAGACATGGATAATAAGGGTTTAAATCAAGAAGAGTTTTTAAAGATTTTGATGTACGCTCATGATATTGGAGAAAATTCAAATGATGTCACTACAAAAGAAATGCTTGAAAATCTGATTGCTCATATTCGAAATGGTCTTGTTTCATAAAGGTGATCCCCTGCTAGTTGTGGCAGGGGGTTTTTGTTTGCTTTTATGAATGGAAAGAAAACTCCCAGCATACGATGACATTACAAGCATAAGGCGTATGGGGAGCTGATAGGGTCATGAATATTGCGATTGCAGGCTGTGGATATGTGGGGCTCGTCACGGGGGTGTGTTTAGCGGAGGCTGGACATGACGTGACGTGTATTGATATTGACCGGCAAAAGGTCATGCAGCTGAAGCAAGGGAATCCTACGATGTATGAGCCGGGGTTAAAGGAACTGCTGAAACGGAATCTTGAGCAAGGACGTATTCATTTTCACGTCAATGGAGAGACAGCCTATCCGCAGGCTGATGTGTTAATGATTGCCGTCGGTACCCCGCAGCAGCCAGATGGTCAAGCCGATTTGCAGTATGTGATTCAGGCTGCAAAAGAGATGGGGGGAAAAGCGAAGTCAGGTGCGGTTCTTGTGGTGAAAAGTACAGTGCCTGTTGGAACGTGTGATCAAATCGATCGTTTTATTCATCAAGAATTAGGACGAAATGAACCGCTATCTATTGCATCTAATCCAGAGTTTTTACGAGAAGGGTCTGCCATTTCAGATACATTGAGAGCGGATCGGCTTGTAATTGGGGCTGAAACGAAGGATATATTAGACCAGCTAGAGGACATGTATGTTGACTTTCACCTTCCGATTGTGAAAACAGATCGTAAAAGCGCAGAAATGATTAAATACGCATCGAATGCATTTCTTGCGACAAAAATTAGCTTTATGAATGAAATAGCCTCGATTTGTGGTAAAACAGGTGCTGATGTTGTAGAGGTAGCACAGGGGATGGGACTTGATCATCGGATCGGTTCTTCTTTTCTTAGAGCGGGTATTGGCTACGGGGGTTCCTGTTTTCCGAAAGATACAAATGCACTTGTCAAAATCGCAGGGCATGTGTCCCATGATTTTGAACTATTGAAGGCTGTGATTAAAGTAAACAATGAGCAGCGAGCCAGCTTTATCCGAAGTATTCAGGAGCGGCTGGGGACAAAGCTGGAAGGGAAGCGAATCGCACTTCTTGGCCTGTCCTTTAAGCCTAATACAGATGATATGAGAGAAGCGCCATCGATTCCGATCGCTCATGAGCTGCATCAATTAGGTGCGGAGCTTGTGGCCTATGATCCTGTGGCAATTCGTCAGGCAGCGAGTGAACTGCCTGATCAAGTCTTTTTTGCTCAAACCATTGAAGAAGCGATACAGGATGCCAGTGCGGTCTGTATTTTAACAGAATGGGCTGACGTTCAGGCTTTCCCACTCTCAGCCTATAAGGAATGGATGAAACAGCCACTTATTTTTGATGGTCGAAACTGCCATACACTTGAAGCAGCAGAACAAGCAGGGATTGAATATCATTCTATTGGACGCAGGCCTGTCTCTCCTATTTATATGTAAAAGAAAACCGATAACAGGTGATGTTATCGGTCAGCTTGTAGAGAAACCTATTTTTTTCTACAGGCTGAACACCCCGGGATCGCCGGGGTGTTCTTCGCTTATTTATCTGGACTGCTTTCCGCACTGGCTATTTGCTGTGCAAGGTCAGCTCGATCGATATCTGCTTGGAAGAAATCCTGCGTATCTGGCAGGTGTAAATTCATATGCATTTTTTGGGAAATTCGGATGGTGACTTGATCAACGGTGTAATCGAATACGTGCCTGCCGACACGTCGATCCTCATCAATAAAGTGAAGATGGTATCCACTCACCGCAATGCCATGTGCGTACTGAGGTGTACGGAAACCTGCGATGGTCCCTTGAATATCTTCGAAATCGAAAATGGGCTGTGACTTTACTGCCTCCACCATTGGAACGTAAGGTTTTTCTTGTTTTTCGACTGTGCGGGTTTGAACCTTTTTGAATGATCCATCAATACGAATCGCATAAAATATATTCTTACTTGGCAAAATGCAATCAATCTCTTCTTCTAGCTCTAAGGCTGTCATTTTAGTTTCTTCAATGTCATCAGTGGCGATCCTCCGCTCATCGCCGTTTCCATCGGACGACGCCAAGGAGAGATGAAAGATACAGCAAAGCATATTACAGGCAGAGGAGAGTTTGTTGTTCATGTGAGTGATGAAGCGCTGATAGAGGATATAAACGAAACGGCTGCTACTTTGCCAGAGGAAGAGAGTGAGCTGGATCGAACTTGCCTTCATCAAGTAAAGAGCAGTGTTGTTACAGTTCCAGGCATCAAGGAAGCACGCATTCGCTTTGAATGTCAGTTGGAAAAACATCTGACCTTTCAAAATGAGGAAGGTGAGATCACGGTCGATCATATCATTGGTCGGGTTGTGTGCGCGCATTTAGATGAGTCTGTCTATGATCCGGAAAAAGGATATATTTCAACAGACGTATTAAAGCCAGTTGCACGCTTAGCAGGGAATGATTATGCCCATTTAGGTACGTCATTTGTGCTCAAAAGACCAGAATAACGTGAAAAAACCCCGAGAGATATCGGGGATTCGGGACTGACCCCCGTTTTTGAGACAGGGGTCAAAACACCTTTTTACAGCCAATTGCCGATAGTTTATCGGTGATTGGTTGTTTAGTTTTGTTTGAATACGAATGTTGTTATAATAATAAATGTATTCTTTGACAGTGCGTTCTACGATGTTGGTCGTAGTTCGATCAATCCTGTTAAGATAGAAC
>NZ_JBAWSW010000011.1:0-65989 GCF_037104745.1 Bacillus sp. FJAT-53060 | reverse complement strand
TCTCAAAAAGCTAGCAAACTGGACATGGAAAGGACCATGTCCAGCGTAAGACAACTGATAAATTTTATCAAAATAAGTGAAAACCCCACTTTTACTTGAAGTAAAGGTGGGGTTTGTCTACGGTCTGGAAAGCCTGTCCCCATTGGGGACAAGCTTTTTTATTTTCCGATGAATTGCTGCGTCCAGTAGTTACCATCTTTCACATAACCAACACCGATATGTGTATAGTTTTTGTTCAAAATGTTCGCTCTATGGCCTTCACTGTTCATCCAAGCTGTCATAACTTCTTGAGGTGATCTTTGACCTTGGGCAATGTTTTCACCTGCTGTTTTATATGTGATACCGAATTGCTTCATTTGATCAAATGGAGATCCGTAAGTTGGGCTTGTATGAGAGAAATAGTTTTTATCTTTCATATCTTGAGATTTTGCGCGAGCAGATTTGCTTAATTTTGTATCAACAGAAAGCGCCTTTAATCCTTGTTTTGCACGTTCTTTATTTGTTAGCTCAACGACTTCCTTTTCAAATGCATTTAAGCTGCTGTCTTCTTTCGTTGTTGGTTCTGTTTGGTCAGCTTTTGTGTTGTTATTGTTTGTGTTTTGTTTTGACGGAGTGCTTGGTTTAGAATCAGTTGGTTTGTTCACTGATTCTTGTTTTTGTTCATTTTTCGCTTTATTTACTTCCTTTACCACTTCTGTACCAGTGACAGGTTGACCGCTCTTGATCAGCTTGTTTAATAGAGCTTCAATCTCTTTTTGATTTGATTTACTTAGCTTGTTTACATCTGATGAGATATGTAATTCTGTAGCTAAAGTATGAAGATCAATAGCTTGATGCTGTTCGTGTAGGGCTTGTTTTAGATTACACTCCTTTGCATCAGCTGAATACCCTCCAGTGAACGTGATCAATGCAGCAGCTGTTAGTGCTGAAAAAAAGAATGATTTCTTCTTCATCATGTAACTCCTCCTCAAATCTTTTGTTTTGTTTTCTCACATAAAATCGTAACACGGACTTTTTGTTATAAACGTACCAGCATCCTCCATTGACAAAGCGTGTTTGTCATTTTTGTTAAAGTCATAGAAAGAGTCTCTTCATATCAAAGAATAGAAAATAATTCTATTTAAAGAAAACGACATAAACATACCAATATTTTAAAGTGTTAGTATTTTTTTTTGTAGAATAGGGATTGACAGCTTTTTTTCACTTGTTTCGCTGTAACAACTATTACAAAAGTGTTACAATAATGAGTGGTAATTGTAAAAGATTGAAAGGATGAGAGGAGCTACATAAGTGGGAGAGAAACAGCATCAAGGTGCTGCCGAGCAGAAAAAAATCAAGCGTCGGAACGCCTGGAGGATCAATCTCTTTTTCTTCGCTGTATTTAGTTTATTTGCTGGCCTGGTGATCAAGCTTGGTGTGCTGCAAATCGTCAATGGTGAGGATTATAAAAAGCAAGCAAACCGAACTGAGGTCAAAACAGCATCATACCCGTCTCCAAGAGGAAAAATGTATGACGCGAGAGGAAGAGTCGTCGTTGATAACGAGAGTGTACCTGCCATCGTTTATACATCAGAAAGCGGTGTGAAAGCGGAGGATAAGATTAAGGTAGCAAGAAAACTTGCGACTTATATAAAAATGGATACTGATTTTTTGAGAGAGCGAGACATTCGAGATTTTTGGCTAGCCAGTCACCCAAAAGAAGCGGATCAGCTAATATCAAAAGCGGAAAAAAAGGATATCGATGCAAAAGACGTCTATCCGCTTCAAGTAGAGCGTGTGCCAAAGAAAGAAGTAAAAGCGATTGAAAACGATGCAACCGAAAAAGCAGTTGCATCCATCTACCGAAGATTTACTGGCGGATATGCCTTTGAGCCTCAAATTGTCAAAGCAATGGATCCGAATGAAGAGAAAAAAGGGGACGAAAAAGTTGCTTTACTCGATGAAACAAAAGAATCAAAACAAACATCTTCAGTGAGTTTGACATACGAAGAAATTTCACTTGTATCAGAGCACCTTGATGAACTACCTGGCGTGAATGTCATCAATGACTGGACAAGAAAATATCCATATGAAAAGACACTATATAATGTTCTTGGCGGTGTGACTACACCTGAGCAAGGGATTATTAAAGAACGTGAAGATTACTATATGGCAAGAGGCTACTCGAGAAATGACCGGGTAGGAAAGAGCTATTTAGAATATCAATACGAGGATTTTCTAAATCCAGAAAAAGCAACCGTTCAATATACACAAGTCGGCGGGAAGCTGCTTGAAGAAATTAAGCGGACAGAGGGCCGAAGAGGACTTGACCTTGCGCTGACGTTTGACATGGAGCTGCAAAAGGAAGTCGACAAGATCGTCGAATCAGAGCTTAGATCTGCTAGTGCAAGAAACTATATGATGGACCGGGCATTTGTTGTGATGATGGACCCTAACACAGGTGATATTCTCGCCATGTCAGGAAAGAAAATGGACGGCAGAGAAGTCACAGATTATGCCATCGGAACATTTACGACCCAGTACGAGATGGGCTCTGTCGTCAAAGGGGCTACAGTACTCGCCGGTTATCAGGACGGAATGTCACACAATCAATCCTATATGGATACACCGCTCTATTTTGGGAGGAATGGAAAGCCGAAAAAGTCTTATAATAATCTTGGTTGGGTCAATGACCTTCAGGCCCTTCAAAAAAGTTCAAACGTCTATATGTTCCATGTAGCGATGAGAATGGCAGGTATCACCTATCAAAAGAACGGTCCGTTACCAGCAAGACCTGAACATTTACAAAAAATGAGAAATTACTATGCGCAATTCGGTCTTGGGGTAAAAACAGGAATCGACCTGCCGCAGGAATCAAGCGGAATGCAGACGCATCCTAAGACGGTCGGCGGACTCTTGCTTGATGAAGCAATTGGTCAGTATGACACGTACACACCTCTTCAGGTCGCACAATACATGTCGACAATCGCAAATGGAGGCAATCGCGTTCAGCCAAGAGTGGTGAAAAGCGTTCACCTACCAACGAATAAGGAAGAAGTAGGCTCGGTTGTGAAAAAATATGAGCCGAAGGTGCTGAACACCATTAACAACTCGAAAGCAGATATTGACCGCGTCAAAATGGGACTGAAAATGGTCACATCAGCCGGCGGAACTGCCAATGGCCGGTTCGGTAAGCATGATGTAGCAGGAAAAACGGGCACGGCCCAGACTTTTTATTATGGCGCCAACCGCAGCTGGTGGGGAAATGCTACGTACAATTTAACCTTTGGAGGATATTATCCTTCTTCTAATCCAAAGGTGGCTTTTAGTGTCGTGACACCTTATATAACAGATAAAGACCCTGTCATTAAAAACATTCCAAGTAAAATTGTTGATAAGTACGTTGAATTACAAAAGAAATATGAAAACAATAAACAGTAGGGAGCACAGCAAACAAAGTGCTCCCTTTTTACTGAAAATATGGACGTTTCACACGAGTTTGGAAGGAAAATACGGTTTTTCTAGCGAATCCTTTTTATACATCAAACTAAGGACAACCCTAAAAAATAAAAGGAGGGTCGGACGACGATGGAACAAAAAATGAAAGATTCGAATCAGCTTTACTCGAATATTGATTTACATGCCGTTCTTTCTTCTAATGGCCGTTTTCTCTACATTTCTTCCAATTGTAAGCAGCTTTTGCTCTATGAACAAAAGGATGTAATAGGGTGTTTTATGAAAGACTTTGTTCATACCGAAGATCAATTTCTCATCGAAAGTTATTTCTATAATCAGCACATGCTAGAGATTTGCCACTTTAGACTGCTTAGAAGTGATCTTACAGCTGTTTGGGTAGAAGCAAGCATTGACTTTGTTGCTTGTAATGGTTTGGACAACGAATTAGGTAGAGAAATGATCCTGAAAATGAGGGTGCTGGACGCTGAGCCCCAGAAAGCAGCATTTCAAACAAAAACAGAAGTGTCAGAACAGTCGTTAGGCAGTCTACCGGCTTTCCAAGATGTCAATGAAGCTGAAAAATTGATTGCCATGCTGCCAAATCCGTTATGTATTACGACGTTAGGGAAAATTGTGTATGCGAATGATGCGATGCTGCAATTAATGGGGCTTTGCACAAGAGATGAAATGATTGGCAAGTCTGTGTTTGATTTTATTGCAGAGGAATACCATAAGATTGTCAGAAACCGCATTACAAGGCTACAGCAGGGCCTTCCAGTCGGAATGATTGAACAAATATGGAAACGAAAAGATGGGAGCAGCATTCACATTGAAGTAAAGTCATCGCCTACGATCTATCAAAATCAGCGGGCAGAGCTTTTGCTCTTAGTGGACATCTCATCCCGTAAAAAATTCCAAACTGTCCTTCAAAAAAGCAGAGAGCGGTATCAGTTGCTTATCCAAAATTCAATTGATACGATTGCGGTCATCCATGATCATAAATGGGTGTTTATGAATGAATCGGGCATTAAATTATTTGAAGCCGAACATTACGATAAATTAATAGGAAAGGATATCTTTCATCAAATCCATTCTTGTGATCAGCAAAAAGTCAAACAGAGCTTATCGCATATTATTGAAAGAACATCAGATTCTGAGATTGTCACAATGAGCTGTCATACGTTTAAACATCGGCTTATTTATACAGAAATGGTTTGTATCCCGACGACATTCTTTGGAGAAACAGCCGTTCAAATTATTTTAAGAGATATATCCGAACGAAAGCAGACAGAAGAACTGATGCTACGCTCTGAAAAATTATCAATTGCAGGTCAATTGGCTGCGGGTATTGCACATGAAATAAGGAATCCATTAACAGCGATCAAAGGCTTTTTACAGCTCATTAAACCAAAAACAAAAGACCGTGATCAATATTTTGATATTGTCTTCTCTGAGCTAAGCAGAATTGAGATTATTTTAAGTGAGCTGTTAATGCTGGCGAAGCCACAGCAAACAGCATCGATGCAGACGCTTGATTTGAAAAAAATCATCAGCGAAGTCACAGCTTTGTTAGAAACACAGGCCAACTTAAATGGGATTTTGATGAACACAAGTGATATCGAGGAGGATCTCCTGATAAATGGGGATCAAAATCAGCTGAAGCAGGTGTTTATCAATTTAATCAAAAATGCCGTAGAATCCATGCCGGACGGAGGAAAGCTAGACATTATGGCCAAAGCAGAAAGAGATGGGATACTTGTCACGATTAGAGATGAAGGGGTCGGCATTCCTGAATCAGTGATGAAGCGGATAGGTGAGCCCTTTTTGACCACAAAAGAAAAAGGCACAGGGCTCGGGCTCATGGTGACATTTAACATTTTAGAAAATCACAATGGGACGATCCGTGTCGATAGTCAGCCTGAGAAGGGGACTGTGTTTCACATCATGTTTCCTGCAAAATAAAAACAACGGCAAGAGAGCCGTTGTTTCATCCGTCTGTTGAACGTATGGAACGTTTTTTAAGTACAAAATGTTCTAGACGGTCAAGTCCTTCTTTTAGCGTTTCAAGTGAATATGCATAGGAAAGGCGCACATATCCTTCCCCTAATGGAGAGAAAGCAGAGCCAGGTACGACAGCAAGTCTTGTACTTTCTAACAGCTCCATGCAAAAATCAAATGAACTCATCCCAAACAATTCAATGGATGGAAAAATATAAAAAGCGCCAGAAGGCTTAATGACCGGAAGCCCCATAGAAATGAGCCGATCATATACATAATCAAGTCTCTTCTTATATTGCTCTCTCATGATGAGTGCATCATCTACACCATTTGTCACCGCTTCAAGTGCCGCCTTTTGTGAGACAGACGAGGCACAAGACACATTATATTGGTGTACTTTTAATACATGGTTAGCAATAGGAGCTGCAGCAAATAAAAAGCCAATTCTCCATCCGGTCATGCTATGAGATTTTGATAGTCCGTTGACCACAATGGTCTGTTCCTTTAAGAAAGAGGCGATTGAATGATGCGGCCGATCAAATGTCAGCTCACTATAAATTTCGTCGGATAGAATAAAAATGTCTTTTCCTTCAAGCAACTGGGCAATTTCTTTCAATTCTTCTTCTGAAAGAGTGACACCTGTTGGATTTGAAGGATAAGGAAGGACAACACACTTTGTCTTTTCTGTTAATGCCTCCTCAATCAACTTGGCATTTAATTTAAAGCCAGCATTCGTTGTGTCGATATGTACTGGCGCCGCACCGCACATTCGAATGATGGGTTCATAGCCGGGGTAAACAGGTCCTGGTAAAATGACCTCATCCCCCTCAGTCAATATGGTTCGAAACGCAGCATCAATCGCCTGACTCGCGCCTGTTGTAACAATGATTTCTGACTTTGCATCATAATCAAGATTGACTTTCTTCTTGATGTATTGCTGGATTGCTTGTCTCAGCTCTAAAAAACCAGCATTATGGGTATACGAGGTGAAGTTTTCGTTGATGGCTGTTTTGGCAACTGTTTTGACATGATGCGGCGTATAAAAATCGGGCTGACCAATGGTCAATGAAACGACATCCTCATATGACGATACAAGATTTGAAAATGTTCGAATGCCTGAAATTTCAATATCCTTTACTCTTGGATTCAGCAAATGTTCCATTTCTCATCACCTTAAAAAATTTATGTTTTTATCCTATTTTACCATTCACTGCATAAATGTCACCTGTGAAAGGGTGTGGGATATCATGATATGTAGTCTATTCTCCTATCCATCACAGCATGAGAGATATTTTAAAGAAAGAGCAACATTTATTATAGCGTAACCTGCTCGGAAAATACAGACTATGATGAAGATGATTAGAGCACGGTAAAACTGCGTAACCTGAAAGAACGTGAGAATCAAGTCATGGGAATTGCTTTCACAGACATACGATTTCGTGAAGGAGTACGATGCATGGAACTATCAGCGAAGACATCTAAAATAGCGTTTCTATCTGTGGTGAGTAATACATTTGTTGTGATCCTTAAAATCATTATCGGGCTATTAACTGGATCTGTTGCTGTTTTATCAGAAGCCATTCATTCTTTTCTCGATTTAATGGCATCTTTTATTGCATTTATTTCTGTTCGTATTTCAAGAAAGCCAGCAGATTCGAAACATCCGTATGGCTATGGGAAAGTCGAAAATATTTCTGGAACCATTGAGACCCTGTTAATTTTTATTGCCGGTATTTGGATCATATACGAATGTGTTCACAAAATTTTGCATCCAGAGCCTGTCAAACTGCCTGTACTTGGAATTGGCGTCATGCTGATAGGAGCGCTCATTAATTTTGTTGTGTCGAGAGTCGTGAATAAAGAGGCAGAGCAAGTTCACTCGGTGGCCATGAAATCTAATGCGTTGCATCTTTTAACAGATGTTTATACGTCATTAGGGGTGGCATTCAGTTTATTGCTCGTTGCTTTAACAGACTGGTACTTCCTTGATCCAATCATAGGAATGGTTCTTGCACTCTTTATTATGCGTGAAGCATTTAAGCTCATGAAGGAAGCCTTCCCGCCACTTGTCGACGCACGATTAACCCCCGAGGAAGAGCAAGCAATAGAAGCTATCATTCAAGGATTCAGCCAAGAATTTATTGAATATCATGACTTTCGAACAAGACGATCTGGTGCAGAGGAATACATTGATTTCCATTTGATTGTTGATGGGAAAACAACTATTGAAGATGTTCATCAATTATGTGACCGAATTGAAGAGAGAATTCAGCTAGAATTTCCGTATGCGCAAATCTTTATTCATGTGGAACCTGAAAGTGAAAAAAGTTCACAAACGTAAAAAGGCGATCAACCTATTCTATGGTTGTATCCCTTTTTCACCCTTCATCTATGAAATGAAATCAATACCCATAAGCTGTATCGTAATCTTCATATCAAGAGAGATAAGTTGCGTCTTCATTTGACAAACCATGTTTCATGTCTAAAAAATCAGCTTCGCAAATACCTTCAATCACAGTCATTTCGTTGTTCTTTAATAGTATGACAGTTCCCATCATGAACAGCTTTCTTTAAAAAATCCTTGCCTATTTTACCATGTGAAATACGATTGTCAACACAAAATAAGATAAAAATATCACAAAATGTTAAAAATACGGTGAAAAAGAACTGGAAGCGCCATAACTTTCACGAATTTTCAGTTTTTATTCACATGAATGGATCTTAAAAAAACTGCTCTAAATATATGAAAAAGTGTAAAGCTCCATTGATCTTGCTATATTGATAAGATATAATAACGAATGATTAAAAGAAAATTATAGAAAACATACATAATAAATTTTATATATTGGCTACATCATTGTATTCTTCACAGAGAAGAAACAAGCACTTCACGATTTAATTGCAAGTACTATTGTTTAGAAGAAATCATGAGAAGAAGCACCTCTGCTATATAGTAAGGGGTGTTTTTTGAATAGATAGATTGTAAAAATAAGGCAGGTAAGGGAGATGATAGATTGAGAAGGGGAAATAAGACCGTACAGAAAAAAAGAGCAGGCTTCGGGCTGTTTTTGACAGCACCTGTTTTGGCCTGGGCCTTGTATGATTTTGCAAACACGATTTTTTCGTCGAATATGATCACCATTTTCTTCCCGTTCTACTTGCAGGAAACCATAGGAGACAGTGCGAGAATGGACCAGATCGCCAGTACATTTATCTCTTATGCGAATGCATTAGCAAGCTTTTTCCTTGTGATTTTTACACCATTATACGGAGTGCTGATCGATCATACAGGTAAAAAGAAGCGCTATATCACTGTGTTTACCCTTGTTTGTATCGCTTGTACGTTTATGATGGGAATCTTTGCTGGAATTGATTTTTCAAGTGAGTGGTATGGGCTGCCTGTCACCTTATTGGTGGTGGTCACCTTATTTGTGATCGCGAAATTTTTCTATCACTCTAGTCTTGTTTTTTATGACACCATTTTGCCTGATCTTGGGACAAAGGATGAAATCCCACTCATTTCTGGATTCGGAATTGCCGTTGGCTATTTAGGTACACTTGTTGGTCTCTCTGTTTATTTACTTTTAGGAAATGACCAGTTTCATGAAGCCTTTATCCCGACAGCTCTATTATTCTTTCTCTTCTTTCTCCCCTTTCTCTTTTTTGTGAAAGATCCTCATCCGCTGCCACAGCAAGTGAAAAAAGCATCCTTTTTTAGCGGGTATAAAGAGATTATTCGCACGTTTAAAGATATGAAGCAATACAAGCCAGCTTTTATTTTTATGATTGCTTTCTTTTTTATGAATGATGCTTTGCAGACAGCGATTGCGATGATGGCCGTTTATGCCAAAATCATTGTTGGCTTTACCGCTGGGCAATTTATTTTGCTTTATCTTGTGTCCACCGTCTCAAGTATCATCGGGTCCTTACTATTTGGATATATCACAAAAGCGATCGGGGCAAAGCGCTCGATTACAGTCGTTCATGTCATTTTAATCATTGCACTTATACTGGCTGTGACAGCTTCTACCGAATGGGTCTTCTGGGTCGCGGGAAGTTTATTTGGGATATCACTTGGCGCGAGCTGGGGGGCATCCCGGATATTGATTATTGAGTTAACACCTAAAGCAAAACGAGGACAATTCTTTGGACTCTTTGCGTTTTCTGGGAAAGTGTCCTCAATTGTCGGACCCATCATTTATGGCTCAGTCACACTGCTATTTGCAGCGCACGGAAATCTCGCAAGCCGCCTTGCGCTTGGGTCTTTACTTATCCTTGCAGCGATAGGACTTGTGATTCATCAATTCGTGGGAGAGAAAGCGTAAAGAAACGTCAACTTTTTACCCATGCTGCCGATATAAATAGTACAATCTTATATTGAAGAATAGAGGGATTTCCGTGGCTTTAAACAAACAAGACATTTTACTTGACTCTGGTACAAATGAATTGGAAATTGTGAAGTTTGAAATTGGTTCAAATCAATTCGGCATTAATGTGATGAAAGTAAGAGAAATCATTCAGCCAGTTAAGGTAACGGTTGTTCCGCACTCTCACCAAGATGTAGAAGGTATGATTAGTTTACGAGGCGAAATTTTACCAGTCATCAATCTATTTTCCTTTTTTAATGTCGAGTCAGATCAGTCAGAACAAGAAAAATACATTGTGACTGAATTCAACAAACGGAAATTTGTGTTCCATACAGGAACGGTTTCACAAATTCACCGCGTCAGCTGGGAAGAGATTGAAAAGCCAACTGCACTCAATCAAGGGATGGACCGTCATTTAACAGGTATCATTAAGCTTGATGGGAAAATGATTTTCCTTCCAGACTACGAAAAAATCATTTATGATATTGAATCCGCTTCTGGCGTAGATTCGTATCATATGTTTGACGGTGAGAAAGACGAGAGAAGAACAGGGAAGAAGCTGTATGTCGTTGAAGATTCTCCGCTTCTCATGGGATTATTAACAAATGAATTAACGGAAGCAGGCTATAAAAATATTGTCACATTTGAAGATGGCAAACAGGCATATGATCACGTCATGGATCTTGTCAGCAAAGGGATCAATTTGACAGAAGAAATTGATATGATTATTACAGATATTGAAATGCCAAAAATGGATGGTCATCGATTAACAAAACTGCTAAAGGACAATCCTTTAACGCAATCCATTCCGATTCTCATCTTCTCTTCGTTAATCACTGAAGATTTAAGACATAAAGGGGAAACAATCGGTGCAGATGATCAAATTAGTAAGCCAGAAATTCATCAGCTTATTGAAAAGGTAGATCACTTTATTATTTAATGAAAAAACCACTCGGCCCGAGTGGTTTTTTCTGTTTAAAAGTAACTTTCCCCGAGTCGTTTGAAGACGGGTTTCGTATTATGTGATTTTTGTTTTGTAGCGACAGTTTTTTCTTTTAAACCGACATACGTTTGAAGGATTTGTTTTGCTCTGTTTAATGACATATTCGCTTTCGGATTGCGATATGATTGATTTAAATTTCCTAAGTGTGGCAAAAATTCGAAGTCTTCTTTGGTTGGAGGCAGGTGAAAATAATAATCTCCAATTTCAATCAGCACGTCGGACTGTTGTTGACTATATTTGGGGTTGTTAGAGAAATGTAGGCCCACTTTTCTTCCTTTATCTTCTTGCAATATTTTTTGCAGTGCACGCTTTTTCAAAAGATAAAGGAACTTGGGGTTTGGTGCGGTTTTAGCATGGCGGTTAACAGTATAAACGGCTTTTGCGATGTTTTCTGCTGTAGGTTCTATGTCTTTAGTATGAGCATAATCGTCCATCTTTTCTCTCCTTTGTCTTTCGTCTTCTTGTGCTTAGTATAAATTATACGTTTTTATTAGTAAATTGCAAATAGAGTGATTGTAAAAAGAAAACCTTTGGTATAAAGGGGTTAGGGAGGATTATAATCTTAACATTATAGAATCCACCCCAAAACCTCCCCCAAATTATAAATTCATCGCCTATTTAAAAACTTCAACTGATTCTATTTCTAATTCTTCGAACGATTTGAGGGGCAACTGTATCAGCATAATTTAATTGAGTTAGGAGATATAGGTTTTCCATTTGTTCGCCTAATTAGTACAAGATCATTTTCTTTTAAAGGATGACCAAAGGAAAGCTTTAATTCTTTACACCAATTTTGTTCTCATTTTTTTTATTAGCATCCTCCCTTCTCTTATAGTGCGATAACTATTATTAGTTTTAGGGGGACGCAAACCATCATCATCATAGGTTTGTTTATTGTTATCATGCAATTAATAAAATTCAATGTCTTTCCATGTCAAACCTAACGTTACGCATTACTGTACGGTCTAAAATGAGAAGGCAGCATAATTTGAGATACTTTTAAGCGTTTGAGCAGCTTCAAGAAAAGCGCTTAATTGTTCGCAAGCGGTTCTTCTTCATTCATTTGGAATGGTACAGTTTAGTCTTCACATAATCACCTTGACTTAATTCGTTTTCTTTATGTTCTCAATTCGTTTTTTGAAAGAGGGATGACTTTCACGCCATTCAGATTTTCTTCCATAATCTCCATCTTCTCCTTCAATAAGGTTACTTAATTTAATCAAAGTATTGAGATACAGTGTTTTATTCTCAAGATGGGAAACAGCAAAGTGATCAGCCTGAATCTCAAATAACCGGCTGATTTTCTTTGGCAACCATTCCGTAATGAAGATCATGAGAATTACTCCTATTGGGAAAATAAGAACATATTGCCACCATCCGTTGGCAAGCATAACCTGTCTTGCATAATACATACTGATGCCCATAAATAATGTTACGATCAAAGTTAGGAACATGGTGTAGTGTGCATGTTTTAACTTCGCATGCCCCATTTCATGGTATAAGATAGCACGAATTTCATCTTTATCAAACTTATCTAACAACCCTTCTGTCACATACACATCGACTCTTCTTTTACATGGAAGTTTAAAAGAATATATCCAGGCATTCACACCCTGTTGAGAGTCTTTTTTCACCCAAATATTTACCTTTTGGTTTGTCTTATACTCAATATCCTTGCGAATATTCATGAATGCTTCCGTATTTAAAACTTCATATTTGTTTATTATTTTTTGAATGATTGAGTAACCAATAATAAATAATATGATTAGGGCGAAGTACCAGCCACAAAATAGAAAAAGGTTATCCATGATCTTCGCTTGAAACGACAAAGGAAGTAATAAATATGATCCGAAATATAGCAAAGATAATGTGGCAGCACCAAACAAAACCACTTGCTCCCTAACATTCATTAAGAACGAATTTCCTGACGCGCCTTCATTTTCTTCTAAATCTTCAGACGTATCTTTTGTAGTATACTCAAATGAATAAGCTGTCAATAAGACTGACAGGAAACTAGGTACAAGTATAGAGAGAATAATACTCAACACATAAGAGCCTGTTATTGATAGCACATATCCCATTAAGAAATAATAATTTAATCCCAAGGGAAGAAAAATGGCTAGAACAAAGGGAATAAATAATGTGAATAGGTTTTTCATAGATTCATGAAGATTAAAAAATAAAAATAACAGAGCTGGAAAAAGAATTCCCATTAATGTAATGAATATAATATATGTGGTATTATGCTTAAAATCTGTTTTGACCTTAGTAGTTTCTGTTAGATTCGTTAGACTGTATTTAGAGAAAAAAGGATTTTGCGATACCTGTTCCATCTTGATTTTATCATCATGAATAGGTACAAAACCTCTTCTTAGAAAAACTGTTGCCTTATCTTTCATTAATTTGTCAGTTTCAATTATGCTAATTCCATCCCTAGATGGAATCTCCGTGAAATGTATTTGCTTCCCCCCCCAATTGAAAGGCTGCTTCTGAACGATCTTTGGAGGAACCATCTTGATAGGTCAATAAAAAATCACCCTGATAAAGAGAATGGGAGATGAATACTTTTGGATTGTTATCTTTGTTCGAATCAAGTAGAACAAATGGAGAAACAACTGCTGAACGGATACCAACTTCAATCAAAATGACTATGATTGTAATAATGCTTGCAATAAAATAAGAAAGTGAGGCTTTTCGTACCATTTCATCACATCCTGCTGATATATAGGTGGTAGATATTCAGTAAATTAGTGGCTTTTTTCATATGGTATGGGTCACTATGGTTACTTGATTGTAATAGAACTATATGTAGTGGATGGCAAGTTTATTTCAGTCACACCTAGTGAAAACATGTTATCTCTTTTTTCAACACCAATAATTCCGACTCGTCTACATCCAAGAAAGTCTGCATCTGAAAGTGGCCGGTTATCCTCAATAAGGATTGGCTCAAGTTGAAGATAGTTTTGATTGATCTCTGATGTCCATTCAAATTGCTGTTTTTTATACCTGAATGTCTTGAAGTCTGTATTGAGACCAGGCACATTTTTTACCCATTGAAGGAAAGGTTTAAAAATAATAATGTATCATTACATGTAACCTATGCATGTAAAGGTAAAAACATAATATTTCAGAAGTAAGGATTGAAGGGCCAACTGTCTTATTTTTGTAGAAACATGAAAACCATTCATTGGTTCTTGAAGGGGTTAAGCCTAAAGAAGCTAAAAAAGACTCGCATCCGCCTATCAAATAGGTTTTCTGTATATAGCCTTCACCTCATGAAATTAACGGACCGAAGACGAAGACGAAACTTGAAGCTCTGTTAAAGTAAAAAAACGTTTTTGAGATATTTTAAATTCTTTTATGACACATTAAAACTGAATACGACGTATATCGCAACTTCAGCTACAAGTAAATAAATCATATACCTTGCGTATCTGAACACATCATTATCGTAAGCGCTTTTCTTACTTCTGAATGTCCATGCAAATAAACCTAAAACAGTTAAGGCTAAGATCACTTCAACTATTGTTAATGGAGACATTTTTATCACTTCCATCGACATTTCCATCCATAGTATCTCAACTCTATTGCAAGAGATGCTGCATTAACTTTCATCCCAGATGCATTATGCAGATAATTCATATTGCTTAGTTTTGATATATGTAAAGATGACACCATTCAAACATTGGCGGGCTATATTACCATAACTACCAATCATTTTTTTACAACACATTTACCAAAAGACGTTGCACTAGCAACCTGAAACCCAGACTTCTGAAAAGAAGAGTCCGACGCGATCAACTCTTTCAATTTCAAAGCAGCAGAGTCACCCGCCAGAACTTTTGCATCAAACAGTTCATTTTTTTAATCACATATCCTTCAACAGTCTTCTTTAATTAAAACTTTAATACTTTCTCAACTTACTTTTCTGAATAATACCATAACGGAATAGCTTTTTACCTAGGATAATGTATTTGACATATAGATTACCATAAAATGCGTTATGACATCCTTTGATATTGAAAAATAGTAAAAAAGATACATTTTAATAAGATGAATATCTTTACTTCAGACCTAGTGATTGTAATGTAAGAGGGTTTCTTTTTTACGTAGTAATGTTTTGCAGCTGAAACTGGACTTGAAGCCGGCCGGAAAAATACCAGCCGTATAATGATTGAAGCAATTCCAACTGAGAGAAGGGCTATGTTTTAAAGTTTAAATACGAAAAAAACGGTTGTTTGGTATAATTATCATAGAAAAAACAAACCAATGAGGGGGTTACTATGAAAAGAACCGAACAAAGATTACAAGCTATAGACGAACTAACTAAACAAAAGTTTCCCGCTATCTGTTAGAGAGGTTTGTTTAAAATCTTCAAGTACAGCAGAAGGTCATCTTGACCGGTTTCGTAAAAAGGGGCTTGTTGATTGGGAAGAGGGTAAGCCAAGAACATTCATTTATTACGTAAAGAAAAGCCGCCATTTGAATAATTGGTGGCTTTGTTGTTCTTATTTCGGTTCAATGTTTATCATGGTATGCTGGGAAACAAAGCAAGAAGTTTGTAGAAAACATGGGTTTCTCTATAAGCTGAGGACACCCTAAACAAGAAAGGTGTCCTTTGCTTTTGAAACAACATTTAGCAAATCATTCAGTATTATTCTGATATTCTTTCAATAGTTGGCATACCAGCAATTGGTGGAATAGAAGACGTCCACATTTTTGAAAATACATTTAATTTTTCACCTATTTCATAATGATCATCTATAGAAATAGGAACTCTTAAAATTTTCCCTTGAGCAGCAAGCTCCCACCAATTATTTTGGTAAAGGAGTGCCTCCTCTTTTGTAGGTGTATCTGCAACAATCATATATTTGTTATCTACTGAGATCACATACCCTGTAAAAGGGATCTGTTCTTGTTTTTGAACAGAAGAGATTGGGGAAGAATGATTTACCCCTTCTTTCGACTCCGCGAATGCTGGAACCCCGCCTAAAGTTAATCCACACCCCAGAGCTAAAGTTGTTGCGACTGTCGCAAGTTTTTGTTTTGTTGAAATCATATGTATAGTCTCCTTTTGTATTTTGCTACACTTATACATTTCTAAATTGGAAAGTTAATCCCTTTATAAATTGTATTATTTAACAAATATTTCACAATTTCTTCTGTTTTGTCAGATTTTAAGTAGGCACTAGAAACCTCAATCTTACCTGTTTTTTTGTTTGTGGTTGTTCCGAGTTCATTTTTAAAAGTGAGTCCCATGTTGAGAAGAATTTCCCATTGTTTTAATATTTGTTTTAATCCGTTTCATTCTTCGGTGAAATCTTCACGATTTTTAATCAGCTGCAAGACTTGGGGGAACAGAGGTCAAAACCAGGGACAAGGACAACTTAAATAGTAAACAACGCCCATTTTTTATGTAATTCCCCCTATGGTAAATATAGTTTTACAACACCACTTTATCTTTTTCAATAAATTTAGAACACAGACTAATATTCCATTTAGCTTTGCAGATTGGATGGGCTTCGCTACTACTGGTTGAGGGGATAACGAAATGTGAGGGAACAAGTTCTCCTCACAGCCGCTTGCCAGAATATGAAGAAGATTGCCAGACACCTAGCGAAGCTAAGCTAGGGGTGTGGGAGGCATTATTCAATCAAATCCATTCAACATACATATGTTACAAACAAAAAAACTTGTAGAAAAACATAGGTTTCTCTACAAGTTGAGGACTTTCTCATCAAGAAAGTCCTTTTATCGGTTCATTTATTGAACTCCCTGGCCTTTTAACTCACGCTGTACATCTAAGTCGGCAGCTTCTCTGCTGAACTTTGGAAGTGTAATGAAGTAAAAAAGGAAGACGAGTAAAATAATAATGCCCATTCCGTAATAAATATATGAAATGTTCGTGACGAGCTTTGGAAAAATGACCGCAATCAGACCTAAGGTCATGGATTGGGCAAACATCGTGAGCGGATCAACCCAGCCTGACACACGTCCCATCAGGCGAGGATGGACGATTCTTGGCATCCAGCCGCCAATGACAATGTTGATTGGCCCGATGCACGTTCCAATGAAAAATGATGTGACATAAAATAACCACAATGTATGGGTAGAACCAAGTACAAAAATGAGAATGCCTGCAATCAGAATCGGAATCGACATCAGATATTGCATCTTCACTTTTTTAGCGAGGACTGTGCCAATTCCACTTCCAACAAGAAGTCCTGCACCGATCGCAATTGTGAAAAAGGATGTATGCAATTCAAAGTCATCTGGCGACAGACCATATTTCATTGTAAACATCGGCAGAACTGCAAATGCGCCATTAACAAGACCAAAAACAAAAAATCCAAAAATTAAGGAAGCCAGTAATTTATTTTTTAAAATATAAATAATGCCTTCTTTAAAATCCTTTAGAGAAGTTTTAATGGTCATACTTCTCCAGCCTGCTTGTCCATTTGGCTGACGCGCTTCAATTGGAATGTTGCATGATCGAATCAAAATACCTGAAATCATAAAACTAACCAAATCAATGGTAATGGCACCATGAAGTCCAATGGTCTTATACATAATGGCACCTAGTCCAACACCAAATACCATAAACAGGCTAAATAGCATTTGATTTAAGCCAGCAGCTTTTGCATATTGATCTTTATTTAAGATGGCCTGAACGAGAGAGGCTTCAGCTGGATAGAAGAACTTCGTAATGGCACTTCGTATAAACAAGATCAAGAAAATAAGAGGCAGTGAATGAAAATAAATGACGATAAATAAAACAATCGTCAGCCCAGCTCGTATCCAATCACAATTCTCTGCGACTTTTTTACGATCAAAACGGTCTGCGACCACACCCACCATAAAAAAGACAAAGATCGTAGGCAGTGAATACATTAACTCTGCCAATGTGGCGTAGGCGGGCTGATGACTAAAATGGTCGAGCAAATAAAAGGCAAACGCCATATTGCCTACCGTTGTCCCCATTTGCGAGGCAAGTGCTGCAAAAAAGAGACGAACAAAATTTCTGTTTTTAAAGATATCCATAAATACGCTCCTTAACCTGAAGATCCCACTTTATATCATATAAAATTTTAACCATTCATACAATTGATTTCTCCTACTGGCTAATGGTCACAGGTGTTCCATTCGGAACGAGTGAAGCAAGTTCGATGACATTCTGATTATACATGCGAATGCACCCTCTAGAAACAGCTTTACCAATTGAAGACGGGTTATTCGTCCCGTGGATGCCGTAATGAACTTTCGAAAGGCTCAGCCAATAGGCGCCAAAGGGACCTCCTGGGTTTGGCTGTCTGTTGACAATATAATAAGAACCTGTCGGTGTCATATTTAATATTCTTCCTGTTCCAATCGGGTACGAGCGTATGAGCTGTGATCCAGAAAATAGAACGAGACGTTTCGTTGAAATTGAAACAGATATGCGGTAAGGGATCGTGCTAGGATCGGGTAACCCGGGAATGATAATGACCTCATTTTGTTCTGGCTCACGAGATTGAAGTGACGGATTTGCAGCCTTTAAGGCATCTGTCGTTGTTCGAAAATCAAGCGCTATAGAAGCAAGTGTTTCTCCACTTTTCACCGTATATCGTAGCACCAAGGACACTCCTTTTGCTTAAATAAAAGAAGCCGTGATACCCGTCACCAGATATATGATATGGACGGAATCAGGGCCCATTAAGGTTTCTCCTAACATTTGTCATGAGAAATATCTTTGTTTATACATATGCAAGAGCATGATATTTGATATATCTCCTATATGGTGCAGGAAAGGGAAATCATGGTATGATAGAAAAATAATGAATGAATAGTCATTCAAATTGTACAAAGGGGGACAAAAATATGACGAAGCAAACAGTAATTGTCACAGGAGGATCTAACGGAATGGGGAAAGCGATGGCTACCCATTTGGCACTTGGGGAGTGGAATGTCGTGATTACAGGAAGAACAGAAGAAACGCTGGAAAAGACCACAAGTGAGATTAAGCAGAAAGGCGGTTCTGTCGCTTATTTTCAAATGGATGTGCGAAATCCAGAGGATGCTGATCAAATGGTGAAGTTTGCGGTTGATACATTTGGCGATGTGGATGCCCTCATAAACAACGCGGCGGGGAACTTTTTAGTTCCGACAGAAAAACTGTCTCCTAACGGCTGGAAGGCTGTCATTGATATTGTCTTAAATGGTACATTTTTTTGCAGCCATGCAGTCGGCAATTACTGGATTCGACAAAAGAAAAGAGGAAGTATGGTTAATATGGTGGCGACTTATGCATGGGGTGCTGGTGTAGGTGTGGCTCATTCAGCAGCAGCAAAGGCAGGCGTTCTGTCTCTTACGCGAACGCTTGCAGTCGAATGGGGAAAGCAATATCGAATTCGCGTCAATGCCATCGCACCAGGGCCAATCGAGAGAACAGGCGGTGCTGATAAATTATGGGAATCCGAAGAGGCAGCGCAAAGAACATTAGACAGTGTCCCTCTTGGCAGACTTGGCACACCAGAGGAAATTGCAGAGCTTGCGAGCTTTTTATTATCTAAACATGCTTCGTATATTAACGGAGATTGTATCACAATGGATGGGGGTCAATGGCTCAACCAATCCCCATTTTGAATGACCGCGTAAGACCTGCTTTTGATGTGGTATAATCACACAAAGAGAGAAGCAGGTGATGAAAATGGTCGATCCATTGGATATTTTAACGAATATTGAAGATGTTTTACCGCACTATCAAGCGATCTTCAGTGCGGAAGAACAAAAAGTGATAGGCTATGAGATTCTAGGAAGAATGGAGTTTGAGTCTGAAACGGTTAGTCTAGGCTCCTTCTTTACGGATTCATCTATTCCTGACGAATATAAACTGGAAGTAGATCAAAAAGTACTTAGTCAAGCATTAACTCTCTTCACAACAGCGGATGAAGATTTGCTCATTTTTATTAATCATGATGCCAATGTCCTCATGTTGGATCATGGCGAAAGTTTTTTAGGGCTTTTAAAGGAATATGAAGGAAGGGGCATTCAGCTTAACCGGTTTGTCATTGAATTTACTGAACATACATTTAGCGGCGACATTGAACAGCTTTACCATACGTTGACGTATTATCGTACATATGGGATTAAAATCGCCGTATCGAATATCGGAAAAGAATGCAGTAACCTTGACCGGATTGCCCTGCTTTCACCCGATCTGTTAAAAATTGATTTACAGGCCTTAAAGGCTTTGTCTCCTTCACCTTCCTATGAATATGTCTTGTACAGCATTTCATTGCTTGCGAGAAAAATAGGGGCTGCCCTAATTTATGAAGACATTGAAGCGAATTTCCAACTGCAATATGCATGGAGAAATGGAGGGAGATATTTTCAAGGGTTCTACCTTCACGAGCCTACGGCGGAATTAATTGACCGCAACAAACGAAAAGATCAGCTTAGAGAAGAATTTCAGCAATTTATTGCTCATGAGAAAAAGAAACTTCAATCTGTCTACGAACATTCTGAAACATTTTATAAACGAATTCATCAAGCTGTCACGACCTTAAAAAAATCATGCAACACAAATAATGAACTCATACAAAAGCTGTCATTAGAACTAACCGATTGCAGTTTTCGGATTTATATGTGTAATGAGGAAGGGTTTCAAATTACTGGAAACGTATTTAAGAAAGAAAAGGAATGGCTGTTTCAGCCGGAGTATGTAGAGAAAAACTGGAGCTGGCGGCCTTATTTCCTATCAAATATTCTCCAAATGAGAATTAGCGGGAAAGGATTTTTTAGTGATATTTACAGTGATTTAGAAACTGGAGAGCGGATACGAACGTTTTCCTATCCATTAGAGGGAGATATGTATTTGTTTATAGATCTTCCGTATGCCTATCTATATGAGCAAGATGGATTGATTTAAAAGCAGTCTTAACGGCTGCTTTTTTTAATAGAAAAAAGAAATAAAAAATAGTTGACAATGAAACTGATAATCATTATCATTTAGTTATAGAGAGAAGCTACTCTCTGTTCCCCAATCCCTCTATCAGATCAAGATCCAAAAAACTTGGCGCTACCCCCGCCAAGTTTTTTTTGTACTTTAATCTTTCTCTTCATGCATAGGACATCCCAAATCCTCCATACATCTTAAATGATGATAGTTAGACGGTAGGAGGGAACAGCCATGATCAAACGCGACAAACGGCTGCTGATTGATTTACCAAGGCCAGATCACCCAGATGCAAATGGTGCTGCTGCTGTGCAAGAATTACTCGGTGGGAAATTCGGTGAAATGTCCACTTTAAATAATTACATGTTTCAATCCTTTAACTTTAGAGGGAAACGAAAACTCAAACCATTTTATGACCTCGTAGCAAGTATTACAGCTGAAGAATTCGGTCATGTCGAGCTTGTGACCACAGCTGTGAATCTGATGATTACGGGAACCACCCATGGAGGAGATCCAGATACGACACCGATGAAAGCGGCTGTCGATAAACGAAATACGCAGCATTTTATTCAAACGGCTCAAACAGCTTATCCGTTTGATTCAATGGCAAAACCTTGGACAGGAGAGAATGTGTTCTCAAGTGGTAACCTGATTCTTGATCTTCTTCATAATTTCTTTCTTGAATGCGGGGCTCGTACGCATAAGATGCGCGTATATGAAATGACGGATCATCCTACAGCAAGAGAGATGATCGGTTATTTACTTGTCAGAGGCGGTGTGCATGTCGTGGCGTATGCAAAAGCGCTTGAGGTGGCCACTGGAGTAGATATAGGGAAGATGCTGCCGATTCCAAACCTCGACAATAAATACTTTGACTCTGCGAGAAAGTTTGAAGATCAAAACATTCATACAAAGCTGTATACATTTAGTGATACAGATTATAAAGATATCAATAAGATTTGGAAAGGGAGCCACCCGATTGATGGAAAGCCGCTGACAGTCATTGAGGGTACCCCGAAAGGTGCACCTGTACCAGATTATAGAGAATTGCCGGAAGAATTTGCGCCAGGCATTTCAAAAGAGGATTTTGACGAAATTGCCAAACGGCTCACGAGATCTGCCGGTTTATAAAAACATGGTGCATGATATCAGAAAAAAGACTCAAATAGAAAAACAGATTCTTTTTCTTTTTTTGAATTCAAGAGGAAAAATATCATCTGAGAACACTTTATGGTATGATGCTTTGTAGGACTTGTGTATAATCATTTTTGAAAGGAGTCTTTTTTTAGAATGTCACAATTAATGGGTATCATTACAAGGCTGCAAAGTCTTCAAGAGACAGCAGAAGCTGCAAACGAGCCAGCACAGCGCTATTTCGAAGTGAATGGTGAGAAAATCTGTAGTGTTAAATATTTCGAAAAGAATCAAACGTTTGAACTGACTGTTTTTCAACAAGGGGATAAGCCAAACACTTTCCCATTTGACAACATTGATATGATTTCGATTGAGATTTTTGATCTTCTACAATCCTAGGCTGAATCGTATGAAATGTTTTTTCTAAGAATTCCTTGGTTTATTACAGCAATATACACTTGTTCATAGGCGATGTACAAATAGAAGATGATCAATCAGCGCATTTTTCGGATAAGAAACCATTAAAAAGGAGTTCCTTTCTGTGAGTGATTCTTTTTTCTACAATCTTTCTGAAGATCATTTAGCGTTTTCTGATGTCGTCATGAGAATGAAAGACTTTATTCGAAAAGACCCTAGATCTGTCTATGTGCTGTCAATTGGCACGGACTCACAGGTCAATCAGAATGTCACAAAGTTTATGACTGCGATTCATCTTCACCGTATGGGCAAAGGAGCCTGGGGCTGCCTGACACAACAAGTGGTCAGTAGAGCTGTGCAAAGTCTTAGAGAAAAAATTTCATTAGAGACAGCATTTAGCCAAAAGGTATGTGCAGACATCCTTGACGGACCTTTAACGGAACTGATGGATTTGCTTCTTCCGTTTGCTGAGGAAGGGGCAGACCTCCGTTTTGAAGCCCATCTTGATATTGGGAAAAACGGAAGTACGAAAGAGCTGATTCAGGAAATGACCGGAATGATCACAGCTATGGGAATTGAAGCAAAAATAAAGCCCGACTCATATGCAGCATTTTGCTATGCCAATCGATACACAAAATAAAATTTCCGTCAATCTTCTTCAAACCTTGTCGAAACGTGCGGTTGACGATTCGATTCTAGTTCCTTATTCTAGCTGTATAGAGAGGAAGCAGACATTCAAAAGCCTGCTAATCAATATAAAAGCATATATGAAACAGGGGGCCTGATGTTGAATGAGCGTCATCGAAAATCGTTTTAATGAAGAAGAGAAAAAGCTATTATTAAATGTATTGCTGAATCAGGAATATGCTGTCGAATTACTAAGCAGTGAGATCAATGATATAGAATGTGGAACAAAAAATGTCGATGACAATACGTATAAGCAATTGATCACATTGTATGACAGAGTAAGGTTTGAGAATTAATATTGGTTTAACATTCTATTAGATACTCGAGGCTGAGTATCTTTTTTATGCAGAAAAAAATCTTTCGACAAATTTCGTTTTAGTTTATGCTTAATAGTAAAGGGGAATGAATGATTGATGATCGAGAGAAAAGGGGTCGAGGAATATGATCGAGATCGAACCGACTCAATTACTTGAGTCAACAGTAGCAGAGCATATGATTGATGCAGATAAAGTGGCACATGTTCAAATTGGAAATAATCTTGAGCACGCTCTATTGGTCCTGACAAAAACAGGATATACAGCAATACCTGTTTTAGATGCTTCTTATCATCTTCATGGGTTAATTGGAACGAATATGATCATGGATAAAATCTTTGGTTTAGAACGAATTGAATTCGAGAAACTGGACCAATTAAAGGTAGAAGAGGTCATGTTAACAGATATTCCAAGACTCAAAACGACTGATCCTGTACTAAAAGGTGTTCACGCTGTGACGAATAATGGATTTGTTTGTGTAGAAAATGAAGAGCAAGTATTTGAAGGAATTTTTACTCGACGTGTAGTATTAAAACGCTTAAATGAGGTCATTCATTCCGCGAAAAAATGAGCTGTAGCCCAGCTTATTTTTTTGCCTTCATAAGCTGAAATTTATATAATGAACATATAGAATAAGAAAAACTTATAAAGAGATAAGGGAGGACGCCCATGCAGCTTCAAGAGTTACATATGCTTGTTGTGCTAAGTGAAGAATTGAATATGAGAAAGGCTTCGGAGCGGCTCTTTGTATCTCAGCCTGCATTATCTCAAAGATTGCAAACGATTGAAAAGGAATGGGGAACAAAAATTTTTTTTCGTTCACAAAAAGGGCTGACAGTGACTTCAGCAGGCGAACAGATTATTCAATTTGCTAAAGAGGTCACGACTGAGCAGGATCGAGTGAGAGAGAGAATTGATGAGCTTGAAGGGGACATTCACGGTACACTCAAGCTTGCAGTTGCGTCCATTATTGGACAGCACTGGCTGCCGAAAGTGTTAAAGCGGTATGTCGAAAAATATCCAAATGCCAAAGTGTCATTGGTCACCGGCTGGAGTAGTGAAATGCTCAAAAGTTTGTATGAAGACCACGTGCACATTGGGATTATTCGTGGAAACCCTGATTGGAAAGGGACAAAGGAATATTTGATGACAGATCATTTATATTTAGTCGATTCCGTAATCAAGGATGTGGGTGAGTTAATCAAGACAGAACGGCCATTTATCCAGTTTAAAAGTGACAGCACCTATTATCAGGAAATCCAGCACTGGTGGCATCAAAAGTTTAAAGTGTCACCAAAGCAGACCATTCTTGTGGATCAAATTGAGACATGTAAACAAATGGCTTATCATGGAATTGGCTATGCCATTTTGCCTTCTGTCACCTTGTATGACCATGAAAAAAGTGTTCATAAAATCCCGCTCGTTGACGTAAATGGAGAGCAAATCGGACGTGACACATGGCTTTTAGGATATGAAGCGTCCTTTCAATTAAAACAGGTTCAAGCATTTGTTGGTGTGGTGAAAGAAATGCTTGAAAGTGAGGCAGTGTAAGTACCTTCTTCAAATAGGAGGTGCATTTTTATAGGATTAATGAACGTTCTTGGGTGATTTGACATGAAGCAGTGACCTAATTTATTTACCTATGAAAGTACTTAAAGATTTTCATTGTAGGAGAGAGGAATTTTCATCATATTATGAATATTTTTTGGCAAACAATTTGTTCAACTTCACCAACAAGAAACGGAATAAAGGTACCCGCTTGTTTTATATGCAAATGCGCAGTCAATTCTTTCACTTGTCATTAAAACTCTCCTTTGGTACAGTAATGAAGTATAAATTAAGAGGAGGACATACATACATGAAACAAATGGACGCTAATGAAATTATTTCATTTATTCAAAATAGTACAAAATCAACACCTGTCAAAGTCTATATTAAAGGCGACTTAGAAGGTATTGAATTTGGTGAACATGCAAAGACTTTCATCACGGGCAACACAGGAGTTGTCTTTGGTGAGTGGAGCGAAATTCAAGAAGCTCTAGCATCAAACGAAGACAAGATTAAAGATGTTGTCGTAGAAAATGACCGCCGTAATTCTGCGATCCCTATGTTAGATTTGAAAAACATTAAAGCGCGTATTGAACCAGGTGCAATCATTCGGGATCAAGTTGAAATCGGTGATAATGCAGTGATCATGATGGGGGCTTCTATAAATATCGGTTCAGTCATCGGTGAAGGTACAATGATTGACATGAACGTGGTTCTTGGTGGCCGTGCAACAGTAGGGAAGAACTGTCATATCGGTGCTGGATCTGTTCTTGCTGGCGTCATTGAGCCGCCATCTGCTAAACCAGTCGTAGTAGAAGATGATGTTGTTATCGGTGCGAACGCTGTTGTTTTAGAAGGCGTAACAATTGGTAAAGGTGCGGTTGTAGCAGCTGGCGCAATCGTTGTCAACGATGTGGATCCTTACACAGTTGTAGCAGGTACACCTGCAAAGAAAATCAAAGATATTGATGAAAAAACAAAAGGTAAGACAGAAATTAAACAAGAACTGCGTCAGCTTTAATTATATAATTTGCAGATGTAGACATAGACGTGGATGATATTTCCACGTCTTATTCGTATAGAGGAAAGGAAGCGAGTTCACTTGTTAAATCGTGAGCAATTGATATCCATTCGAAGAGATTTGCACAAAATTCCTGAGCTTGGTTTTCAAGAGTTTAAAACGCAAGCGTATCTCATCAAACATCTCAACACATATCCAAAAGATCGAATAGAGATTGAAACATGGCGGACTGGGCTGTTGGTGAAAGTGAAGGGGATAAGTCCCTCGCGCGTATTTGCTTATCGTGCAGATATGGACGGCCTATCCATTCCTGAGGAAACTGGGTATCCATTTCAATCTGTGCATGAAGGAAAAATGCATGCGTGTGGACACGACCTTCATATGACCATTGCCCTTGGCATTATTGATTATTTCGTTCATCAGCCAATAAAAGAAGAATTACTATTTATTTTTCAACCGGCAGAAGAAGGACCAGGCGGAGCGGAACCAATGCTTACAAGTGACGTCCTGAAAAAGTGGACCCCAGAGTTTATTACAGCGCTGCATATTGCACCTGAGTATCCTGTTGGAACGATTGCAACAAAGCCGGGTCTATTGTTTGCCAATACGAGTGAACTTGTAATCGATTTAGAAGGAAAAGGTGGACATGCTGCTTATCCTCATTTAGCGAATGACATGGTGGTTGCTGCAAGTGCACTTGTAGGTCAGTTGCAATCAGTCATTTCACGTAATGTCGATCCTCTTGATAGTGCGGTGATTACGGTGGGGACGATTACTGGAGGAACTGCTCAAAATATCATTGCTCAGCACGCAAAACTCGATGGAACCATTCGTACGCTCTCACCAGAGTCTATGGAAAAGGTGAGAAAGCGAATTGAAGCACTTGCAAAGGGAATTGAAGTCGGCTATGAGTGCAAAGCGACAGTACGTTATCCTTCATCCTATTACGAAGTGGACAATTCAAAGGATCTGACAGAGGAATTTATGTCCTATGTAGCCGAAGAAGGACTGGCGAATGTGATTGAATGTAGAGAAGCCATGACAGGAGAAGATTTCGGCTACATGCTGAAAAAGTATCCTGGGTTCATGTTTTGGTTAGGTGTAGATTCAGAATATGGTCTGCATCATGCAAAACTGAAACCTGATGAAAAGGCCATCGAAACGGCAGTGAGCGTCATGACGGCTTATTTTAAAAAGCAAGCGGGTGAATGAATAATCGATAAACCTCCTGTACACCTTATGAACAGGAGGTGTTCTTGATTATGACAAGAATTGGTGTAGAACCATCTTTATCTGATGTAGAAGAACTTTTGAAGCAAAAAGGGTATGACGTGGTACGTATTCAAAATGAACAGCAAATGGATCAGTGCGACTGCTATGTAGTAACAGGACTAGATTCAAATGTTCTTGGTATGTCAGACACAGAGACAAAGGCATCCGTCATTAAAGCGTCAGGTATGACCGCTGATGAGGTTTGTCAAGAAGTAGAACAGCGTGTTCAATAAGGTAAGCAAAAGAGAACCGGAAGATGATGATCCCGGTTCTTTTTGACCTTTATCTAAATCAAATACTTCTTTCATCCTTTTGCGCAGAATTCGTTCCACCCGCCATTGCTCCAAAGTTTCTGTTTTCGCAATGATACGCAGCACGGAGGAAGAGGAACCGAACGCTTCCAACGACTTGACAATATAAATCATAACATTAGCAATTAATTTTAGAAAAATCATACTGATATAGAGGATGATGGAAATTCAAAAAGAGAAGCTAATCATTTGTTCCTTTATGCAAGACATGTTAAACTTTTGTTAGTTGAAGTAAGAGATTGTGATTAGTCTTTAATTAAATTTATTATTAATTAATATTGACTAAAAATCGCTTAAGTATTATAATTGTACTTGTGAAGTTATTAACTAAATGAGAATTTCATCTTTTGATTCTCATTTTATATACAGCTAAGAAGTCTGTATAAAGATATTATTTTATGGAGGGATTTACATATGGCAGAGCGTTTTGTAGGAAAACAAGCTCCACGTTTTGAAATGGAAGCAGTACTTGCTAACAAAGAATTTGGTAAAGTAAGTTTAGAGGAAAACATGAAGAATGACAAATGGACAGTTCTTTTCTTCTATCCAATGGATTTCACATTTGTTTGCCCAACTGAAATTACGGCAATGAGTGACCGTTATGATGAGTTCAAAGACTTAGATGCAGAAATCATTGGTGTATCTACTGATACAATCCATACGCATCTTGCTTGGATCAACACAGATCGTAAAGACAATGGTCTAGGTGAATTAAAATACCCACTAGCTGCTGATACAAACCACACAGTATCAAGAGAGTATGGTGTTTTAATTGAAGAAGAAGGAATTGCACTTCGCGGATTATTCATCATTAATCCAGAAGGCGAACTTCAATATCAAACAGTATTCCACAACAATATCGGTCGTGATGTAGATGAGACATTACGTGTTCTTCAAGCATTACAAACTGGCGGACTTTGCCCAGCGAACTGGAAACCTGGTCAAAAAACACTTTAATTGATAACTGCAGAAACAGGAGGGTCTAACTGATGTTAGACCTTTTTGTTTCGACACATACAATGGATGGAGGCGCTTAATAATGAAATTACGTCAACCAATGCCAGAACTAACTGGTGCAAAAGAATGGTTAAATGGAGAAGTATCAAGAGAAGAACTGATTGGCGATAAACCTACATTGATTCATTTCTGGTCAGTTAGCTGTCATCTTTGTAAAGAGGCGATGCCACAAGTTAATCAATTCCGTGATGAATACAAGGATCAATTAAACGTTGTAGCTGTACATATGCCGCGCTCAGAGGATGATTTGGACCTAGATAAAATAAAAGAGGTTGCCAATGAACATGAAATCACACAGCCAATCTTTGTGGACAGTGAGCATCAATTAACGGAAGCCTTTGAGAACGAATACGTACCAGCATATTATGTGTTTGATAAAACAGGTGCTTTACGTCACTTCCAAGCTGGTGGAAGTGGTATGAAAATGCTTGAAAAACGAGTGAATCGAGTTCTTTCTGAGTCTGAAAAGACTGTAGAATAGGGCTTTTACCCCCATGAATGGGGGTTTTTCATATTCAAAAATAGGACACATATTGCACTGAATGGGATTTTATTGTTGGTGTTATGCTTAAGAAAAAAGAAAGTGAGGGATTACATTAAAAAATATTCGTGATGTAAAAAGGTATTATGACCTATTTACATTTTTGTTTTGAAATGAAAATGTAAAAAAATCAACCTTTACTCTTTAGAACGTTTTTGCACAAAAGAAATTTCATTTTGATAAATAACTATATAAATCAAGTATTTTAAGTGTTTATTCAAATTTTTTACAATATTTTAAGTCTTGATTAAAGCCTGTATTGGCAACGAATGGTTGCCTATTTTTCGTATTTGACAAAAAAATAGTTAAAAATACCTATCTGTTAGCAAACTGTAAAATGATAAAAAATAGTTGATAAAATTAGTTTTCTAATCTAATATTTACTATAGAGTATTTTTTAATATGATGAGGGGGAAATCCATTGTTTAATGAGAGGGAAGCGTTACGTTTAAGATTGGAACAATTAAACGAGGCAGAAGTGAAGGTCATTCGTGAATATCAAATCGAACGAGATGCGATTTATGCAAAATTAAGAGAATTAGACCGTCAAGGAACAGGACTAGTGACAGATACAAAAAAAGAAGTGCGTACAGAGAGAAATACGGATTCATTGCCTGTTTTAGCTGAGCTAGCTGCACAAGAAATGAGAAGCTATCAACAGCCGACGCAATCGCAATCAGCCACTACATCTTCTTTAGGAACAAGTCATCTAAGCGGTGCACCTGTAGGTATTCCTGAAGTATCTACAAGACGCAGAAGAGGAACAGCTCGACCTGGTTCCAAGGCAGCTAAGCTCCGTGAAGCGGCGATCAAAACGTTAAAGCGTCATAATGCGGCGATTAAGAGCTCAGAGCTTCAAAAAGAGATTGAAAAAGAGAGCGGTCTTGAAATCCCCAATATGACAACGTTTATGCAAAGCTTAATAAAAATGTATCCTGAAGTGAAGAAGCCTTATCGCGGACAGTATATTTTAGAAGGTGACATTCAAACAGAAGACGAATAAAAAATAAACTGCTAGGCGTAAAAGCCAGCAGTTTTTTATTTCTTACAAGAGCAGATCACTTATTTTGATCAACTGTATAGACAATTCGTCGCTCCTTAGGCATGTCATCACGCTGCTTTTTAAATCCGTCGATTTTGACTGTCATGACCTCTCCATTTCGCTGCACTGCGTCGACTTGTGCCTGGAGTGTTTGTACTTGTTCGTTCAGTTTCTTCAAAATAGGTTCAATTTCTTCTGTAGTTTGCAGAATGCGATCTCGTGAGAATGGCTGGGGATTTGTTTGAACTGACTGGTCAATATCAGCAAAGTGAGATGCGATCCATTCCTCGCTTTCTGCTAACTGTTTTTGATAGCTTGTGAGCGTTTCATAAAAAATGGTTTCTTTTGCTTTTTCAATTTGCAGTAATTTTTCTTGTGTTTCATAAAAGCGCTGCTGAAGATTTCGAACGCCTTCCTGTAATAAATGTAGCTCTGCGTTTTTATCCCCTATTGTTTGCTGTAGCCTTTTAACAACAGTAGATAACGAATTACCTTTTTTTTCCTCTTTTGAAAGCCTCTTGTCTTGATCCAGTAACCGTTCGTTTAATTGTTGAGAGATTTCCTTATATTTTACAACCTTCAAATGCAATCGATGCTTTTCTTCTGTTTCTTTTCTTTTTTGATAGGTTTCCTTTTGCAGCATTTCATGGAGAAGGACGATTTTATGTAATAATTCTGATTTGCTATAGGAGAGATCCTGTATTTTAGAGGCTGCATCTTCTTGGTAAATGGTCATTTCTACCAATTTTTGTTTTAATTGAGTGAAATTCTTTTTCATCTCATGATATTCTTGAGTTAACTTCTTATTTTTAGAATACGTATACGTGGACTGTAAATCTGAAATCATTTGTTGATATTTGGCAGTTTCAGCTTTTAAGTATAAATTTTCTTGAGATAGATCATGGAATAGGGGAGAAGCATAGCGGCTTTTCATAGGTAGACCCTCCTTATTCATGTTACAAATAACGTATGCAAAATGAGTGTGGTTAGAACAACCATGTATAAGGAGGATGAGATGGTGAGTGTAGTGAATGTCATTTTAGCTGGAGGAGCTTCTAAACGTTTTGGAGAGCCAAAAGCAAGTCATTTGTATCAGGGAAAACCACTATATGAGCGTGTCAAAAAGCAGCTTTTGGAGGGGCAAATCATCATCATCAGTCATCCAGAGCTAGTGCCTTTTTTCAAAGCAAGAGGTGAACAAGATGTCTGGTTAGATGATGAAAAGGTCCGCGGGTGCGGTCCGCTTGCAGGCATGTATACTGCTATGAAAAAAAAAGAAGCGGACTGGTATTTGGTGACTGCATGTGACATGCCTTTCATTCGAAAAGAGACAGCGCGGACATTATCGTCCTATTGCAAGGAGCATGTAGATGCCGTTGTCCCGTTTGTGCAGGGAAGGTTACAGCCTTTGTTTGCACTTTATCACCGCCGCTGCTTTCCGATTATTCACGCGTGTTTAAAAGAGAATCAACTAGCCATCAAAGAACTTCTTCAAAAGCTTAACATGCACGTTGTGCTAGAAGACGAATTGGCCGTGACATCAAAGGAATTTCACAATATCAATAAAAGAAGCGATTTACCTGAAAACGGTATGATATGATACATAAAAACGATGAGGAGAGAACAACATTGAAGGAGCGATATTCAAGACAAATCTTGTTCCCTCCGGTAGGGGAAAAAGGCCAGCATGCGTTGGCTAAAAGTCATGTCCTGATTGTTGGAGCAGGTGCACTGGGAACTGCCTCAGCCGAAGGGCTCGCTAGGTCTGGGGTCGGCACTTTGACGATTGTGGATCGTGATTATGTGGAGTACTCAAATTTACAGCGGCAGCAGCTTTATACGGAACAGGATGCAAAGGCACATGTACCAAAAGCAATTGCGTCGAAAAAACGTCTCCAAGAGATTAATCGTGAAGTGACCATACACGCTTTCATTGAAGATGTAGATGCTGAGCGGTTAAGACCTTTATTTCACAAAGCGGATATCGTTATTGATGCGACAGATAATTTCGAGACGAGGATGGTGATGAATGATTTATCTATAGAAACGAATACTCCTTGGATATATGGAGCCTGTGTGAGCAGTCAGGGGATGTATATGACCATTTTGCCAAATAAAACACCGTGTTTATCATGTGTATTTACGACAATGCCAGTTGGTGGTCTAAATTGTGAGACAGCGGGTATTATTTCACCTGCAGTTCAAATAGTTTCTGCTTATCAGCAAACAGAGGCACTAAAATATTTAACAGGGCATGAGGAGCAAATAGAGCGGAAGTTTGTCAGCTTTGATGTCTGGCAGTCAACATCTTTTAAAATGGATTTATCTCGTATTAAGCAGCAGGACTGTCCATCTTGCGGCATGAAAAGAACCTATCCGTATTTATGTGATCAGCATAAAAAAACGACGGTCCTTTGCGGACGAGACACCGTACAAATCGTGTCAAAGGATTTAGCGAACCTTTCATTTCAGCATTTGAAAGAGCAGCTGTCCTCTATTTGTGAGGTAGAAGCGAACGACTTTTTAATCCATGTACGCTATGAAACTTACCGGATTGTCTGCTTCAAAGGAGGACGTGCACTAATCCATGGAACAAATGATGAAAAAGTAGCAAATTCAATACTAGCAAGACTGCTGGGTATATAGGAGTGAGATGTGATGGAAAGACGGCAGGCAATTCCAGTAAAAGAGGCAATAAAGAAAGTCCACCAATATCGAAGATACGGTGAAGTAGAATGGATTCCTTTAAAGGATAGCCTTGAGAGGTTTATTGCAGAGGATATGTTGGCAGACCATGATGTTCCTGCCTTTGATCGTTCTCCGTATGATGGCTTTGCACTTCGGGCTGAAGATACAAAAGAAGCATCAAGCGAGCAGCCGATTGAATTTGAGGTCATTGATCATATTGGTGCAGGAATGGTTTCAACAAAAACCATCGGCCCCTTTCAAGCCATTCGTATCATGACAGGAGCAAAGATTCCGGATGGAGCAAATGTTGTCATCATGATTGAACTGACTAGGACCTTTGAAAAAAATGGAAAATATTTTATGTCGTTAAAAAGGCCGCTTCAAAAGGGGGATAACATTTCTCGTCAAGGAGAAGAGACCTTCAAAGGGAAAGTGATGGTCAAAAAAGGAACAAAAGTGACTCCAGGCGTCATTGCCTTATTGGCGACATTCGGCTATGCGGTTGTACCAGTTGTAAAAAAGCCGGTCATCGGTATCATCTCAACAGGCACAGAGCTTCTTCAAGTAAGTGATGCAATGGTGGACGGTAAAATTAGAAACAGTAATCTCAGTATGGTCTACGCACAGGTTCTGGTTACTGGAGGAGAGCCGCTTGATTTAGGGGGTGTATCCGATGATTTCGATCAAAGCTATGAAGCAGTAAAAGTAGCCTTGAGCAAGGTAGACATGCTTATCACAACAGGCGGTGTGTCGGTCGGGGATTTTGACTTTCTGCCTGCCATTTATAAAAAGCTTGGTGCAGAGGTTTTGTTTAATAAAGTCGCCATGAGACCAGGAAGTGTGACAACCGTTGCTGCACTGCCAAATGGTCAATTGCTGTTTGGGCTGTCAGGAAATCCAGCTGCCTGTTTTGTTGGCTTTGAATTACTTGTGAAACCTATCGTGTATAGATGGTGCTTAAAAGAAAATCCATATCCTGCTTTTGCCGAGGCGAAGCTGACACATGATTTTCCAAAAGCCAATCCATTCACTCGTTTTGTCAGGGCATCACTTCAGTTCACTGGTAGTCAGCTGAGTGCGACGCCAACAGGTCTTGATAAATCAAGTGCGGTAACATCGGTTGCTGATGCTGACTGTTTCATCGTTTTGCCTGGGGGAACAAGAGGGTTTCAAGCAGGTGATCAGGTCGTTGTCCTGCTGTTTCAGTACGAAGGCGGTGGCTCTAAATGCTGGATGATAAATTAAACATGTTACAAGTGGTCGGCTATCAAAACAGCGGCAAGACCATGTTGATTGAAAAATTATGTCAGCTAGCTGATCATGAGCAGCTTAAGCTAGGCTGCTTTAAGCATCATGGGCATGGTGGGAAACCGGATAGACTTTTCAAAGAAAAAGATACCAATCGCTATGTTCAAGCGGGTGCATTTGCCGCTGGTGTAGAGGGAGAAGGCGAATTCCATTTTTCGATGCAGCACATGACGTTAGAGCAATTGCTCAAACTGTGTCAACATCTTCCGTTAGATGCCATCCTCATCGAGGGATATAAACAGGCGCCTTATCGCAAAATCATTTGCGTAAAGAATGAGAAGGAGCTCATCAACCTTTCAACACTTTCTCACATACAAGCAGCAGTTTATTTTTCTAACGTATTTCAGCTAACCGAGAATTACTCATTTCCTGTATTTTCAGCGTCTGATAAGCGTGGGACTACATTTGCTTTTAACTTATTGAAGGGAGGAGCCTCACATGAATGAACTTTTTAAAATAACAATAGAGCCGATTAATGTGAATGAATTGATTCAGCATGTGACTAGACGAAAAGCAGGGGCTATTACGACTTTTATCGGGACGGTAAGAGAGTGGACAAATGGAAAAAAAACATTGCGTTTAACCTATGAAGCATACATTCCAATGGCCGAAAGCATGCTTAGTCAAATTGAACAAGAAATAAAGAAGCGGTGGCCTGATACTAAAGTCGCCATTATGCATCGTATTGGGATGCTTGAGATATCTGACATTGCTGTCGCGATAGCCATTTCGGCTCCTCATAGGAAAGCAGCTTATGAAGCAAATGAATATGCCATTGAACGAATCAAAGAAATTGTTCCAATTTGGAAAAAAGAGTACTGGGAAGATGGAGAGGCATGGATCGGTGATCAGCTTGAAACGGTTTCTTATCCAGAAGGAAAACCGAGTGCTCTTCAACTTAGCAAGAAAGAAGGTGATCGGCATAATTAGTGTATTATTGTTCGCCAGCCTTGCTGAGAAGGCCGGTAAACAACAAATCATCATTCAAAAAGATCAAACAACGGTTGATGAGATTATAATAGAATTACAGGAGGTATATGGCGTCGATGCTGCACAAAACGTGATGGTTGCAGTCAACGAAATATATACGAGGGGAAAAGCTGAAGTGCGTAGCGGGGACACTGTTGCACTCATTCCTCCTGTAAGTGGTGGATAATAGATATTAGAGGATTTGGTTATGGCTAGCGGCTGTAACCAATTTTTTTATGTGTGAAAAGCTTGTAGAGGTACTTGGGTGTGATCTTCATAAATAAAACATCCCCTTCGTGCCTTTGAAATATGGGGATCGAGCTGTTTAATAAGATCATACAATTCGCTAATTCGTCTCACATTGAAATCTGTTCTAGCTTGAAGCTGTTCTTTTAATTCTTTTGTGCTCACAATGCTTCCCTTTTTCTCTTTAATAATATCTACACACCTTGCAGCGTAGTATATTTTGTCATTAGAGGGGCTACTTTCTTTCATATCAAGTAATTTGAGCTCATGATAAATCAGTTCCCTTTCCTTTCGAAAGTATTGCCATGCTTCTTGTTCCTTTTCATAAAGTAAAATCAATTGCATTTTCAATTTTTCTCTTAACATTCACTTGACTCCATTTCCACTATCATTTAACTTACCTCTATTTTACATTATATGAAAAAATAACTTTTGATCAAGTAAAATCCTTTTATTTTTATTTTTTTAATATGAAAGTATTGATGCTAAAGGCTTATTTGTTCTATGGGAGAAACCAATGGTAGGCTTATAAAGCCGGGAATTGTAGAAATTACTAGGCTTATTTTAACAAAAAAATGTTGTGTCTAACTGAGGCCATCCGAATCCAAAGGAAAAGCATATTTATTTCCAAATGCATTTATTTAATGAATAAAATGTTTTTAGGTAAGTAAAATCAATACTTTTTAATATGAATATGGTCGGATCATGGTGTCCTTTGGAAAAAGTGATTCATAAAAATAGAATAATAGATACAAGCCTCCTTCAATGAAAATAACAAATGATCTATCACTTATTGGCAATCTTTTGATAAAATAGAAAGAACAAGAGCTTGAATAGCCGTTTGCATATCTCGTGTGACATAGAGAGGATGACAATTGATGAAAGAAAAAATTCAAAAGCCCACGATTATAGGAGTGAGCATAAGGCCGGCCGAGCATCTGAGAAGAGTGTGGGAAAACCCGGTTGTTTGGTGGCCTTTATGCTGCGTGCTTGTTTTAACAGTCATCGTCACTTATTTATCTGAGCTGGTGAATGCAGAAATGTGGGCAGAATTAAGCTTCCCATTACAAGCTGTGTATGTGGTGACACTAATGGGCCTTATACTGGGGATTGTCATCAATGCTGCCATATATAAGCTCATCGTATTTTTAGCAAAAGGTGATGCATCGTATCAGCAACTGTTTTCAGCAGTTCTGTTTATCACACCAATCACGATCATTGGGACAATTATTTCTCATTTGGCAGTTATTCTTTTTCATGTTTCAAAAGAGATAACTGTCACATCATTAAACGCACTTATTCGACTCCCTGATCAATGGCATTTCGTGTTAGCCAATATTGATCTATTTGTGATCTGGAGTCTCATTTTAACAGGCTTTTTATTCATCCAAGTCGGTCGAATATCGACGAAAACAGCTTGGATCATTGTAGGAGTCTTTTATATACTTTCTTTAATTTTTCAATATTTAGGAACCACAATCAACATGTCAGTAAGCTGGAGGTAGAATGTATTTATGAGAAAGAAAATCATCATTGGGTCCATTTTTATTATTGTGATTGGTCTATTTATTGGATTTAACATTGCAAAAAACCAGTCAAAACCTGCTTCTACAGCAGCATTTAAAACAATCAAACTCAAGCCAAAAGAAGTAACATCTACGGTAATGACACCTGGAAGCCTTTCTTTCTCGGAGGAGCAATTCATTTACGTAGAAGAGGAAAAGGGGAAGCTGAATGAGATTGCAGTAAAAGAAGGGCAAAAGGTAAAGACTGGAACGCTGCTACTTACATATGAAAATAAGGAACTGGAGCTTGAAGAGCAGCAGCAAGCACTAGCGGCTGAAACAAGTACATTAAAACTCGAACAATTGCGAAATAGACTCGGCGAATTAGATGAAACAAAAGCAGGCGAGCCGAGCTCTCATTCCAAAAACGAACGAGATCAGCTTGAATTAGAATTAAAGGCAGCTGAATTAGAGCAAAAGCAAGCCGAGCTTAACAAAGAAAAAGTAAAGGCACAAATAGAAGATTTAACGATACATAGTAAAATTGAAGGGACAGTGATATCGATTGAGCGAGAGGCTGTCGCAGGTAAGTTAGAAGAGAGACAGCCGCTCATACATATTGGCAATGAGAAAAAAATGATCGTGCGAGGCTTGGTCTCTGAGTATGACGCCATAAAAGTTAAAAAGAAACAAAAAGTAAGGGTGACGTCTGATGTCATTCACGGTAAGAGTTGGCAAGGAGTCGTTAAGAAAGTGGGCGCTGTTCCAGCTCAAGCAGCATCAGAAACGACTACGGGAGATCAAAGCGTTCAATATCCTGTTGAAATTGAAATAAAGGGAAAAAACCCTGATGCAAAACCAGGCTTTAAAATGATCATGGAAATTGAAACAGACAAGCGCCAAGCGCAAACCGTTCCTGACTCAGCAATAAAAAAAGAGGATGGTGAACAATACGTATATATTGTGGAAAAGAATATATTAAAAAAAGTAAAGGTAGAGCTTGGAGAAACGACAGGGAATGATCTTGAAGTAACAAAAGGATTAACCAAAGAAGATCAAATCATCGTAAATCCATCAGATGATATGTATGATGGAATGGAAGTGAATGCTGAATGATTCAGCTTTCAAATGTCACTAAAAGCTATGAGGTAGCACAAGAAACTTTTGATGTATTAAGTGAGATTGACCTTGTCATTGGAAAGGGAGAGTATATGTCGATCATGGGGCCGTCTGGCTCTGGGAAGTCGACGTTAATGAATATCATCGGCTGTTTAGATCGCCCAACCTTAGGACAATATCATTTTCAAGGAGCAGAGCTGTCAGCAGCAAAGGATCAAGAACTTGCAGTGATTCGAAATCAATCCATTGGGTTTGTTTTTCAACAATTTCATTTGCTGCCTAGATTAAATGCGAGGCGAAATGTTGAACTTCCGATGATTTACGCTGGTATCAGTCAAAAGGAAAGAAAAGAACGTGCGGAAATTGCACTTGAAAAGGTTGGTTTGACTGATCGAATGAAACATATGCCAAGCGAGTTGTCAGGAGGTCAAAAGCAAAGGGTGGCCATTGCACGTGCAATTGTCAATGAGCCTCAGCTCATCTTAGCAGATGAACCAACAGGTGCTCTTGACTCAAAAACAAGTTTCTCAATTATGGAACAGTTTACACAGCTAAATGAGGAAGGGACGACGGTTGTTCTCGTCACTCATGAAGAAGAAATTGCTGCGTATACAAACCGAACGATAGTTGTGAGAGATGGCCGCCTAGTTGAAGATAGATTGAAGCAAGGAGACGCTATGAATGAAACTCTTTGAAAATATCAAAATAGCGCTGAATTCTGTTTTAGCTCATAAATTACGTTCAATTTTAACGATGCTAGGGATTATAATTGGTGTTGGGTCGGTGATTGCAGTCGTTGCCATCGGTCAAGGCGGTGAGCAAATGTTGAAAGAATCGATTTCAGGGCCAAACAATACCATTGATATGACGTATACGCCTTCTGATGAAGAGTTAAATGCAAATCCAAACGCCTTATTTGAAGCCTCATTTACTGAAGAAGACATACAAAGCATTAAGACGATGAACGGGGTAAAACAGGTCGCCTCCTCAACTGCACAAGGGATGCAATTGAGGTTTCAAGATACAACAGTTGATGCTACAGTAAACGGTATTAATGAAGGTTATACGAATGTACATTCATTACGAATAGCAGAAGGACAAGATTTACGGGATATTGATTTTAGAAGTGGCAGAAGGGCCGCTATTATTTCAGAAGGTCTAAAAAAAGAACTTTTTAACGGACAAAAGGCAATAGGTGAAATGATATGGATGAACGGACAGCCAGTTGAAGTCATCGGAGTTTTAGCAAAACAAAAAGGACTACTTTCATTTCATATGAATGAAATATATGTGCCATTTGCTATGCTCACTGCCACATTTGGTTTAAATAAATACGATAAGTTGTCTATTCAAGTCACACACGCTGATCAAATGAAAGAAGTAGGAAAGAATGCTGCTGCACGTTTAAATGAAAATCACCATACAGAAGATGCTTACGAAATGATCAATATGGAAGAAATCGCTGCAGGCATCGGTCAAATTACGTCTGTCATGACAACAATTATTGGCTCGATTGCTGGTATCTCATTACTTGTCGGCGGCATCGGTGTCATGAACATTATGCTCGTTTCTGTGACAGAGAGGACAAGGGAAATCGGTATTCGAAAGGCGCTTGGCGCAACCAGGGCTCAAATACTCGTTCAGTTTTTAATCGAGTCTGTCGTTTTAACACTCATCGGTGGGCTGATGGGGATCGCACTTGGTTTAGGTGGTGCCTCGCTTGTATCCCTCTTTGCTGGCTGGCCATCTCTTGTGTCGTGGCAAGTGGTGTGCGGAGGTGTGCTGTTTAGTATGCTCATTGGTATTATTTTTGGCTTAATTCCTGCGAATAAAGCAGCAAGACTTGATCCTATTGAATCCCTCAGATATGAATAATCATGAAGCCCATCTTTCCAAGATACTGACAATAAGAAAAAGAGATTACATATAGTGTATCTTCGCCATTCATCAACCCACCTGAAGCTTTTATGCAAACAGCATAAAAGCTTTTTTTAGTTGAAATGAATGAAATGAAAAATGATAGAAATGCTAATATCATGACTTTCATCTCAATGCCACATATTTTTCAGTTTACAAATGGTACATATAAAGGTAAGATGACCATTGTGAAAGATTTTGATAATTTTTGAATGTATTTGATCGTTTTGTATTGATAATGTTGAAAAAAGCGATTACAATAAAGATGCGCGCAAAATGAATACGTTTTCAAAAGGGGGTGTTTTTAATGTTAACACCAGAAAGACATCAACTCATTATTGACTACTTAGAAGAGAATGGTGTCATCAAAATACAGGACTTAACGATTATGACGGATGCTTCTGAGTCTACAATCAGAAGAGATTTATCAGCTCTTGAAGAAAAAGGCTTTCTGAAAAGAGTTCACGGAGGAGCGGCCAAAATATCTAGTATTCGTCTTGAACCCGATGTATTTGAGAAATCTGCCAAAAACCTTCATCAAAAGTCATTGGTTGCAGAGGCAGCTGCGTCTCTTTTAAAACAAGGGGATTGTATTTATTTAGATGCTGGTACGACGACACAGCAAATGATTGAATATATAGATCCAGATCAAGATATTGTTGTGGTGACAAACGGTGTGATGCACATTGAAGTACTCATGAGAAAAGGGATTTCTTTTTACCTGATAGGGGGATCAGTGAAACATCGAACAGGAGCCATGGTGGGGGCCGCAGCTTTAACAGCTATGGAAAATTACCGTTTTGACAAAAGCTTTGTTGGGACGAACGGCATTCATCCCGAGGCGGGGTTTACAACACCTGATCCAGAGGAAGCACTCATAAAAAAAAGAGCCATGAAGCAGGCGAAGAAAACCTATATCTTATCAGATGCCTCAAAGTTTGGCGAAATATCGTTTTCAGCCTTTGCTAGTTTACAGGAAGCCACCATTATCACAAACGACGCAAAAGAGGATTTATTCGATAATTACCATGAAAAAACGGTTATAAAGGTAGTGAAAACATGATTTATACAGTTACTTTAAACCCATCAGTTGATTACATCGTACACGTGGAGAATTTTGCTGTCGGCAGCTTGAATCGTTCAACCTATGACAAAAAATATCCAGGTGGTAAAGGAATCAATGTCTCAAGGCTTTTAAAACGTCACGGTGTTGAATCAAAAGCACTTGGATTCATTGGCGGATTTACAGGTAAATATATTCAAGACTTTTTACAAAATGAACAATTACAAACAGCCTTTCATGAGATGTCGGAAGATACACGAATTAATGTGAAATTAAAAACAGGTGAAGAAACGGAAATCAACGGGCTCGGTCCAAGTATTACTGAAAATCAATTTGAGTCGTTTCTATCCCAATTTACTTCATTGACTGAAGGAGATGTAGTTGTATTAGCAGGCAGCATTCCTTCCTCATTGCCTCATAACACATATGAGCGTATTGCAGAGGTTTGCGTGCAACATGGCGTAGGTGTTGTGTTTGATATATCAGGCGAAGCCTTAAAAAAGGCAGCAGACATGAAACCGTTCTTAATGAAACCAAACCATCATGAGTTAGGTGAGATGTTTGAGACAAGCATTTCAACAGCTGAAGAAGCCATCCCTTATGGGAGAAAGCTGTTAGAACAAGGTGCTGAGCATGTCGTCGTATCCATGGCAGGAGATGGAGCCCTTTTATTTTGTCAAGAAGGAATCTATCAGTCAAATGTTCCAAAGGGCACGTTGATCAACTCAGTTGGTGCTGGTGATTCAGTCGTTGCAGGGTTTTTAGCAGGTGTTTCTAAAGGTCTTTCCATCGAAGAATCATTTAAGCTCGGCGTCACATCAGGAAGTGCTACAGCATTTTCTGAGGAACTTGGCACAAAAGAGCTTGTCGACACACTATTACCACAAGTAAAAGTCACACGTATTTAAAGGAGAAGTCATCATGAAAATCACAGAACTACTCACGAAGCATACGATTAAGCTTCAATTAGATAGCCAGCAGAAAGAAGCAGTTATTGAAGAGCTGGTGACTGTATTAGATACAGCAGGCAAATTAAATGATAAAGAAGGCTACAAAGAAGCTGTCATCAATCGTGAAAAACAGAGCTCTACAGGGATTGGCGAAGGAATTGCGATCCCTCACGCTAAAATAGCAAGTGTGAAAGAGCCTGCCATTGCATTTGGCCGCTCTACTGCTGGTGTAGACTATGAATCACTGGATGGACAGCCAAGTCATCTTGTCTTTATGATTGCAGCGACTGAAGGGGCAAACAACACGCATTTAGAAGCACTTTCTCGTTTATCCACACTTCTCATGCGTGAAGAAATTCGAAAGCAGTTGCTTGAAGCGGCTACTGAAGATGAAATCATCGACATCATCAATACGCATGATCAAGACGATGAAGAAGAAGAGGAAGTAAAAAAAGAACCAACTGTAGAAGGAAAGACTGCTAAAATCTTAGCGGTGACAGCTTGTCCAACAGGTATCGCGCATACATTTATGGCAGCAGATGCGTTGAAAGAAAAAGCAAAAGAAATGGGCGTAGACATTAAAGTTGAGACAAACGGCTCTAGCGGAATTAAGTATGCTCTGACAGCAAAAGAAATTGAAGAAGCACCAGCCATCATTGTGGCAGCTGACAAGCAAGTTGAAATGGAACGCTTTAAAGGCAAACATGTCATTGAAGTCCCTGTTACAGCTGGAATTCGTCGTCCGCAGGAACTGATCGAAAAAGCGATCAATCAAGATGCGCCGATTTATAAAGGCTCAGGCAGCGGTTCTTCAAAAGATCAAAATGAATTGTCTGGTAAAAGAAGTGGATTTTATAAGCATTTAATGAGCGGTGTGAGCAACATGCTTCCATTTGTTGTCGGAGGCGGTATCCTCGTTGCAATTTCATTCTTCTGGGGAATTAACTCATCCGATCCTAATGATCCTTCCTTTAATTCGTTTGCCGCTGTGTTAAAAGGAATTGGCGGCGATAATGCACTTGCCTTAATCGTTGCTGTGTTAGCTGGATTTATTGCGATGAGCATTGCAGATCGTCCAGGTTTTGCACCAGGTATGGTCGGTGGATTTATGGCCTCTGCTGCAGGTGCCGGATTCTTAGGCGGACTGATTGCTGGTTTCCTTGCTGGTTACATCGTGGTGCTATTGAAAAAAGTATTCATATTTGTCCCGCAGTCGCTTGATGGCATTAAACCTGTTCTGCTTTATCCGTTGTTCAGTATTTTCTTCACAGGTATTATCATGCATTATGTTGTCAACACACCAGTTAAAATGGTGATGGACGGATTAACACATTGGCTTGAATCACTAGGTACTGGAAACCTTGTATTAATGGGAATTATTTTAGGTGGAATGATGGCGATTGATATGGGTGGTCCAATTAACAAAGCTGCTTATACATTTGGTCTTGCTATGATCGCTGCAGGAAACTATGCACCGCATGCAGCAATTATGGCAGGCGGAATGGTGCCACCACTAGGTATTGCCCTGGCTACAACGATCTTTAGAAATAAATTCTCAAAACGTGACCGCGAAGCAGGTATTACATGCTATTTCATGGGAGCTGCTTTCATCACTGAAGGGGCAATTCCGTTTGCAGCGGCAGATCCTCTGCGGGTGATTCCTTCAGCCGTTATTGGCGCAGCAGTCGCTGGTGGACTAACGGAATTCTTTAGAGTCACGCTTCCTGCACCGCACGGCGGACTATTCGTTTTATGGGTAACAAACAATCCAGTTCTTTATATCATCAGCATCTTAATCGGTGCCGTTGTAACAGCGCTTTTACTTGGTATTTTGAAAAAACCGGTCAAACAAGAAGCGTAATTAGATGAGAAGCATCGTGAAACGGTGCTTCTTTTTGTTTAATCATCAGCAATTTAGGAAAAAATATCTAATTGAACGGCTGTCTTGTGAATTTTTAAATGACATGTGATAAAGTAAAGTTATTCAATTCACGTTTCAAGTCTTTTAGCAGAAAGTCTTAGGAGGAAGCAATATTTTGAACGAAGAAAACAAACAAAACGAAAATGACATTCAATCTGAAGCGAAGCAAGTCAAAACAGAGAAGAAAAGCTCTCTGTTTGAATGGGTTAAAGCCATTTTGATTGCACTTGCACTCGTCTTGCTCATCCGTACGTTTATTTTTGAGCCGTATGTGGTGGAAGGGGAGTCAATGGATCCAACCCTTCATGATGGGGAAAAGTTGTTTGTAAACAAAACCATTAACTATTTCGGTGGTGTCAAACGTGGAGATATCGTCATTATTAATGGAAAAGATGGTCAGAAAATTCATTATGTGAAACGATTGATCGGCCTTCCAGGAGACACGATTGCAATGAAGGATGACACCCTTTACATTAATGGTAAAAAAGTAGACGAACCTTATTTAAAAGAAAACAAGGCGCATGCGAAAGAGTATGAGGTGCATTTGACAGGAGATTTTGGTCCAGTGAAAGTACCGAAAAATAATTACTTTGTGATGGGAGATAACAGACTTAATTCCATGGACAGCCGAAATGGACTCGGACTCATTGAAAAGGATCGCATTGTCGGGACATCAGAATTTGTTTTCTTCCCATTTGGCGACATTCGACAAACACAATAAATGCACCCTTCTCCTGAGAAGGGTCGTTTTTAATTTGGCGTGAGCACCGTGACAATAATTACAATGGCTAAAACAGAAGCGAACACGGACCCGGTAATGGCTAACACGGATTGAAACAAACCGATCTTCTGATTTTCTTTTCCTCGCTTTTTTAAAAAGCGTTTTGAAAAGATGTGGACCAGTGTGTAATGAGGACAAGCCCAATATAAAGGCCAAAGTCCTTCGCGTTAAAGCCTGTTGCAGATAAATAAATGCCCATAAAAAAAATCAATAAACAGTATTCTATGAGTGTGAGTAATCTCAAATCGTACGAACTCCTTCAACTAATCATTCTCGCTTATTATACCATAATGGAAAAAAGCCTCTGTTCTTAGAGAGAGACGTTTCTATCAATCGTTATTCATGTTATACTTCATAATGATGAATGAGTGATGGAGGATTAATAAATGATTGCAGTGAATAATGTTAGTTTGCGCTTTGCTGATCGTAAACTATTTGAAGAAGTAAATATTAAATTCACTCCTGGTAACTGCTACGGATTAATTGGTGCCAACGGAGCTGGTAAATCAACGTTCTTAAAAATCCTATCTGGAGAAATCGAGGCTCAAACTGGTGATGTTCATATGAGCCCTGGTGAACGTTTAGCGATTTTAAAACAGAACCACTTTGAATACGAAGAGTTTGAAGTGTTAAAGGTCGTTATCATGGGTCATAAACGTCTATATGATGTGATGCAGGAAAAAGATGCGATCTATATGAAACCTGATTTCTCGGATGAGGATGGGATACGTGCAGCGGAGCTTGAAGGTGAGTTCGCTGAGTTAAACGGCTGGGAAGCAGAAAGTGAAGCAGCGATCCTATTAAAAGGTCTTGGCATTCCAGAAAGCCTTCAGTCGAAGAAAATGTCTGAGCTCGGCGGTTCTGAAAAGGTAAAAGTGCTATTAGCCCAAGCTTTATTCGGTAAACCTGACGTTCTTCTTCTAGATGAGCCAACGAACCACTTGGACTTACAAGCGATTCAGTGGCTGGAAGAATTCCTCATTAACTTTGAAAATACCGTTATCGTCGTATCGCATGATCGTCACTTCTTAAACAAAGTATGTACTCATATTGCGGATCTTGACTTCGGAAAAATCCAAATATATGTCGGAAACTATGATTTTTGGTATGAGTCTAGCCAGCTAGCGCTGAAACTAAGCCAAGAAGCAAACAAGAAAAAAGAAGAACAAATTAAGCAGCTCCAAGAGTTCGTTGCTCGGTTCAGTGCGAATGCTTCTAAATCGAAGCAAGCGACGTCAAGAAAGAAATTGCTTGATAAAATCTCTCTAGATGATATTAAGCCATCTTCACGTAAGTACCCGTATGTTTATTTTGCGCCAGAGCGTGAGATAGGGAATGATGTCCTTCAAGTAGAAGGCCTATCCAAAACAATCGATGGCGTGAAAGTACTTGATAACGTCAGCTTTATCATGAATCGGGAAGATAAAATTGCGTTCTTAAGTCGTAATGAGCTCGCTGTGTCTACTTTATTTAAAATCCTTGCTGGTGAGATGGAGCCAGACAGCGGGATGTTTAAATGGGGCGTCACAACATCTCAAGCCTTTTTCCCGAAAGACAATAGTGAATACTTTGAAGGAAGCGACTTAGATCTTGTTGATTGGCTTCGCCAATATTCTCCTAATGATCAAAGTGAAAGCTTCTTACGCGGATTCTTAGGTCGAATGCTTTTCTCTGGGGAAGAAGTAAAGAAAAAGGCAAGTGTCCTATCAGGAGGAGAAAAGGTTCGTTGTATGCTTTCAAAAATGATGCTGTCTGGAGCGAATATTTTACTGTTAGATGAGCCGACGAATCACTTAGATCTTGAGTCGATCACAGCGCTGAATAACGGTTTAATGAGCTTTAAAGGGGCAATGCTCTTCTCATCTCATGACCATCAGTTTGTTGAAACAGTCGCAAACCGTATTATTGAAGTAACGCCAAGTGGCATTGTCGATAAACAAACAACATATGATGAGTTTTTAGCAGATCAAGACATTCAAAAAAGACTTCATGAGCTTTATGGTTAATAATGAAGAAAAGACATCCACATGTCATGTCTCAGCGTGTAGACAAACGCTCGCATTCGTTGTCAGCCCTGCGTGCCGGTGCTCACGAATCTAAAATTCGCTCGTCCTTCCTAGACTTCAAAGGTTTTCAATCACGCTGAAAAGAAGACAAAGGGCTAAAATAAAGATTATTTTAGCCCTTTGTCAACAATCTAAGACATCCACATGTGATGTCTTTTTCATTTAAAAAGCCCAGTTTCCATTTCGGAAGATCGGATCACGTTTACCATCTTTTGTGATCCCATCTATATTCATTTCCTTCGAACCAATCATGAAATCGACGTGTGTAATGCTGCTGTTGACACCAGCTGCTTCTAATTCCTCACGTTTCATCTCTTTTCCGCCTTCAATATTAAACGCATAACCGCTGCCGATGGCAAGGTGGTTCGATGCATTTTCATCGTAAAGTGTATTGTAATAGAGAATATTCGAGTTTGAAATTAGTGAATCATCTGGTACGAGGGCGACTTCGCCTAAATAATGAGAGCCTTCATCTGTTTCAACCAGCGATGTTAAAATGTCTTCGCCTTCTTTTGCTTTTATATCAACAATACGGCCATTTTCAAAGGTTAAAGTAAATCCATTAATGATATTTCCGGCATAACTGAGTGGCTTTGTGCTTGATACAATACCGTTCACACTGTCTTTTTTAGGCACGGTAAACACTTCTTCTGTCGGCATATTGGCCATGAAAAATACGCCGCGCTCACTCACACTGCCAGCACCTACCCAAATATGCTGCTCTGGAAGCTCAATCGTTAAGTCTGTACCTGGTGCTTCATAGTGCAGTTTGTGGTAGTGACGCTCATTTAATAATTTTACTTTTTCATTTAGTGACTCATCATGCTTCTTCCAAGCTTCAACAGGATCTGGCTGATCAGCGCGAGCAACTTTAAAAATTTGGTCCCATAATAAAGCGACAGCTTCTTCATCTGCATGCTCTGGGAATATCTTTTTCGCCCAATCTTTTGATGCAGCACCTACGACCGTCCAAGCGACTTTGTCCGATTGAACGTATTGACGATATGTATGAAGTGCTGAACCAGCAGCCTTTTGCTGTGAAGCAATTTTTTTCGAGTCAATGCCTCGCAGAAGGTCAGGGCTTTCTGACAAGATGGTAATAAAGGTGCCACCTCGTTTTGCGATGGTTTCCATCATTTGAGATTCCCATTCAGGAAATTGCTGAAAAACATCTTGTGGTGCATGTTCATATTTTAAACGTGTAAGTACACCATCACTCCAGCGGATATGTACGTTTTTCGCCCCGCGCTCATAGGCGTGTTTTGCCACAAGACGAACAAGGTCAACAGACTCAGTAAATGCAGATACGACCACTTCTTGTCCTTTTTGAACATTCACACCGACTTCAACGATGGTCTTTGCATATTGATCTAGTTGTTTTTCGAATGAACTCATAAAAAACCCTCCTTTAGTCATGTTCATCATATCAGATTTATGACTGAAAAGGAAAATTGGGAATCTCTCTAAAGCAAATGAAAAAAGCCGCTTTCGTGCGGCTTTTTAGCGGTCCAGTTGTTTCACAGGCTGTGCATTAGAAGGGGGCATATGTGAAAACGACAGGCTCATTCCTCCTAAAATAATACCGGTTAGAATGACTGTGACAACCACCCGTTTACCTAAATCAAGTAACATGTTCTTCCTCCTTCACGTTTATCCATTTCACGATATGATCGAAATGATGAAAAAAGAAGTAGAAAAAGAAGATTATTTTAACGTTTTTTGCAATTTGTCGATAACTTCTAATGAACGACCCGTTCCAATGGCTACAGATTCAAGTGGATTTGCCGCAATATGAACTGGAACAACAATTTCTTGGGAGAGCCATTCTTGAATCCCATTTAAAAGAGCACCGCCGCCGGTTAAAATCACGCCGCGGTCTACGATATCGCCACTCAGTTCTGGAGGGCTGTCCTCTAACGTGGCACGAATCGCCTCTAAAATATGGAGAAGTGATTCTCTCATGGCGTCTTGAATTTCATGAGATTCAAGTGTAATCGTTTTTGGAAGACCTGTGACAAGATCCCGTCCACGCACCTCTAATGATTCAGGATCATGCTCAATAAGTCCATAACCAATCTCTATTTTCACCTGCTCAGCTGTCCGCTCTCCAATCAGTAGATTGTATTTCTTTCTCACAAACGTAATGATATCTTCATCCAGCTGATCTCCGCCAATACGAATGGAATGACAAGAGACAACACCGCCAAATGAAATGATTGCCACTTCTGTTGTTCCCCCGCCAATATCTACAATGACGTTCGCAACAGGCTCGTCTACTGGTAGATCAGCGCCGATTGCAGCTGCGACAGGTTCTTCAATTAAATGCACATGCTTTGCCCCGCAATTCTTCACAGCATCGCTGATCGCGTGGCGTTCGACAGCTGTTGAACCAGAAGGTGTGCATACAACCACGGTCGGCTTTCTATAGGTAAACCCAATATTTTTCCCTGCTTTTTTCATGATTTGTTTGAGTAAATCTGTTGTCATATCATAATCAGCGATGACACCGTCTTTCATCGGGCGAAGTGCCACAATTTTTCCAGGTGTTTTCCCAATCATCGCTTTTGCTTCTGCGCCGACTGCAAGCACAGTCTTTGTTTCTGTATCTACTGCAACAACGGAAGGTTCATTTAGAATAATTCCCTTGTTTTTACTATAAACCAATATGTTAGCTGTTCCTAAATCAATTCCAATTTCGGCATGTTGAAACATGTTTTCACCCAATCTCTATTTTTACTGTTTTAATCAATTTACATTTAAAAGTTCAAAGGATAGAGGTCATTTGTGGGGGTTTGTGATGATCTTGAAATGAATCTGTAAAATTGAAGTCTCATTTTGACAATCACAATAAATTTTCCCTTTGTTTTTTCTTTTATGGAAAAATTTTTTAAGTAGAAGAAACCTTTTGAGAGCCTCTTACGTCTACGATATATCAATTGGTGAAAAACAGATTGATCTTGAGCTAACGAAAGAAAGAGGGAACGAAATTGAAATCTATCGGAGTCGTAAGAAAAGTAGATGAACTAGGGCGTATTGTCATGCCAATCGAACTGAGAAGAGCACTTGATATCGCAATTAAAGACAGTATGGAATTTTTTATAAATGGAGAGAAAATCGTCTTGAAAAAATATCAGCCTCAAGGCGTTTGTCTCATGACTGGTGAAATTACTTCTAAGAATCAGCAATATGGAAATGGTCAAATCACATTAAGCGCTGAAGGCGCAGAACGACTGCTAAAAGAGCTTCAAGAAGCCCTTGAGCAGTAAATAAAAATAGCCTGCTCTCTTCCTTTGGCTGAGAACAGGCTATTTTTTCTGAAAAGTTTCTTAAAAATGCCGCATCACCCTCAAAAATCAAGTGGAAAATGGTACAATTGACAAAGAATCTCAGGGCGGAAGGTGGAATCATTTGAACAAAACATACCAAGTGCGGATCGTGTTATCTGCTCTTGCATTTATCTTAATTTTAAGCTGGGATTTCTTTTATTATCTAGGCGGCTATCACATTAATTGGCCGTTCGATCTAGCCTTCACTGTCGTTGTTTTAGCTGGTATTTGGATCTTCTCAGGCTATGTGGACCGGTTAAATTTACTTGTGTCGGATTTAAACAAAAGAGAGAAAGAAGCTCATGAACTGACAGAGCGGCTGAATCGAATTACAGATAACTTGCAAGAAATCGTCTTTGAAACAAATGAAAAGGGTCAAATCGTATTCTTAAATCAAGCATGGAAACAAATGACGGGTTACGACATAGAGGAATGTCTTGGGACGATGTACAATCAGTACTTTAATCAGGAAGAGCATGTCGTACAGCATTTGTTATCTGTTATAAAAGAGCATAAGGATGAGGGGCGAGTTGAACTGCAGCTTCTCCATAAAGACGGAAAGAAGGTATGGGGTGACGTTCATTATAAGCTCTACTTTGATGAGCAGCATCAGTTTACTGGTGGCATTGGAACAGTTGCTGATATCACGAAACAAAAGCAGGCAAAGCTCGAGCTTGAAAGATCTAATCAGCAATTGCAAATGCAGGCACAAAAGCTAGCGGTTGCAGGACAAATAGCTGCTGGGATTGCCCATGAAGTCAGAAATCCACTCACATCAGTCAACGGATTTTTGCAGCTGATGAAAACACAATATCCCGAAAGAACCGATTATTTTGACATTATCTTTTCAGAAATTAAACGGATTGATTTTGTTTTAAGTGAGTTGCTTGTGTTAGCAAAGCCTCAATCGGTCAACTTCCAAGAAGTACAGCTTCATGAGCTGTTAGAACAGGTCATTACCCTTTTAAAAACAAATGCAGTTCTTTCTAATATTGATCTCAAGCAGCCATTTAAAAAGCAGGATGCTGGGGTTATCTTAGCAGACGCCAATCAAATGAAGCAGTTATTCATTAATTTAATTAAAAATGCCATTGAAGCGATGCCTGAGGGGGGCTGCATATACATATCAACAGAAAAAATGATGAATGAATGGGAAATTACCATTCAAGATGAAGGAAAAGGGATGTCTGAAGAGGATATTCAGAAAATATATGACCCGTTCTTCTCAACCAAAAAAGAAGGGACAGGACTTGGTCTGACCATATGTGCGACGATTTTAAAGGATCATCACGGAAGAATGGATGTATCTAGTGAGCTAGGAAAAGGCACAGCCTTTCATATTTATTTACCTGTGTATCAAAAGAGCAGACAGAAGCAAGGCGAAAGGACTTGATTTGTGATGACGATGAAGACTTTATTTGTATATGGAACGCTTTTAAACATGAAGAGCATCACGAGGCGTATTTGACGTTAATAAGATAGACGAGCTAGAGGAGGGTGATGACATGCAGGAAATAGATGTCATGACTGATCATTGGTGCGACCTCATGGATTACGAGCGGATATGGTAGAAGACGGGGGAGAAACTGAGGGTGTTCTATATGAGGTGCCCTTTGATAGGTATTTGTACAAACGAGAGGGCGTATATGAGGGCACATATCTTCCAGCTTTTGTCGATGTCAAAATAGGTAATCAAATATATGACGACGGCTTAACTTTTCTCGTCTTACAAAAAAGTGAAGAAATCGCTCGGCCAGGTCATTATCGTATCGAGATAGAAAAAGGAGCAGACCTCTATTTAAGTGAGGCGTTTCCGTAAAAAAATTCGTTTTCTATGGATTCATTAATCAAATCATAGTAAAATGCATGGTAAGTGATATAAAAGGAGTCAGAACATGAAAAAGGAATATGCAGTCATTGGTCTTGGACGCTTTGGAGGAAGTATTTGCAAGGCGCTGAGTGAAGAAGGACTTGAAGTAATGGCCATGGATATGAATGAAGACCGAGTGAACGAATACGCTAAAATTGCGTCACATGCGGTGATCGGTGATTCAACGGATGAATCGGTTTTAAAAAATCTAGGGATTCGCAATTTTGATCATGTCATCGTCGCTATTGGAGAGAATATTCAGGCAAGTATTTTAACAACCATTATGCTGAAAGAGCTTGGCGTCAAAATGGTTACAGTGAAAGCACAAAATGACTATCATGAAAAGGTACTCAACAAAATTGGGGCGGATCGCATTGTTCATCCAGAGCGAGATATGGGCAAACGGATTGCACATAAAATCATTTCCAACAATGTGCTGGATTATTTAGAGTTGTCAGATGAGTATAGTCTCATTGAAATCGTTGCAAACACCAGACTTGCAGGGCATTCTCTTTTGGATCTCGATATTAGAGCGAGATACGGCATCAATATTGTGGCGATTAAGCGTGGGAAAGAAGTCATTGTTTCACCGTTAGCTGATGAAATGATACAAAAAGAGGATGTTCTCATCGTCATTGGATCAGTAGCAGATATTGGACGCTTTGAAAAACGAGAAATGCAGAACGAAAATTAAGCACTCCGAAAAGGGGTGTTTTTTATATGAATGTGTACATAACAAATGGACAGTAAAGGGTGAGAAAGAAAGTGAAAGGAGTTTATTTTTTTAGAAAAAGGAATGAAAAGAGCAAAAGTGATCAGCAACATTTTTCATGTAATTATCACATATTGAGAAATAAAAATCAGCCCTTTTATAAGGTTGATTGTCTCTAAATGTCATTGACTGGGCAAACAGATTCGTTTACGATAAGAAACATTATATTGTTAACTTGGAGGAGGCAGTGTCGTTGGATAAGGAGTTTTTAAGACGTCAAATTGAGGTAGCTGCAAAGAGAAAAAAGGCAGCCCTAGTGATTAAACATGCGAAGGTGATGGACGTGTTTAACCAGGAATGGATAGAAGCTGATGTCGCTGTTGAAAATGGAAAAATAGTGGGAATTGGAGAGTGCGAGGGAGAGCGGGAGCTAGATGCAGCTGGCCAAATGCTTGTACCTGGTTTTATTGATGGTCACGTTCATATCGAGTCCTCAATGGTCACCCCTGTTGAATTCTCCAAAGCTGTCGTTCCTCACGGTGTGACAAGTGTCGTAACAGACCCGCATGAAATTGCCAATGTTTCAGGTATTGCAGGAATTCGTTTTATGATGGAAGAAGCAAGAAAAGCTGCCTTAAATATATATTTCATGCTGCCATCCTGTGTGCCAGCAGTCAGTTTTGAACGATCAGGTGCTACTCTAAAAGCGAAAGATTTAAAGCCTCTTTATCAAGAGAAGGAGGTTCTTGGTCTTGCCGAGGTCATGGATTATGTCGGGGTGGAGCAGGCGGAAGAAGATATGCTTCAAAAACTGCTTGATGCTCAAAAAGAGAATAAATTGATTGATGGACATTTGGCAGGCTTAACGGACCGATTAATTAACGTGTACCGGACAGCCAATGTGCAAACAGATCATGAGGTGACAACGGCTCAGGAGGCCCTTGAACGTGTAAAACGCGGCATGTATGTCATGCTGAGAGAAGGGTCTGTCGCCAAAAACGTGAGAAACGTTTTACCCGCTGTTAACGAGAAGAATGCGAGACGCTTTTTCTTTTGTACCGATGATAAACATCTAGATGAATTAATGGCTCAAGGAAGTATTGATGAACAAGTACGTATGTCCATCAAAGAAGGATTGAATCCCTTCTTAGCGTATCAAATGGGGAGTTTAAACGCAGCAGAGTGTTTTGGCCTTAAAACAAAGGGAGCGATTGCACCAGGCTTTGACGCGGATTTTATGCTCATTTCTAACCTGCAAGAAGTAGATATCACAAGCGTCTTTATTGCAGGACAGTTGGTCTCCCAGCATGGGGAATATCAGCTAAGTGTAGAAAAAATTGCACCGAGTTCTGTATTATTGCAATCTGTACACGCTGTGGATGTTCAAGGTCAAGATCTTGCACTGCCTATGACAGCCCATCAAAAGATGAACGTCATTCGGATTATTCCGAATCAGCTTGAAACAAAATTAGAACAAGTATTTCCTTCAGAAATCAATGGACAATTTACTAGTGATATAGAAAGAGATTTATTAAAAATGGTGCTTGTAGAACGTCATCAAGGTCTATCTGAAATGGGGATAGGGATTGTCAGTGGGTTCGGCTTAGAAAAGGGTGCCATTGCAACAACTGTAGCGCATGATTCTCATCATTTAATTGCTGTCGGCACAAATGATGATGATATGACGAAAGCCATTGAGACGTTAAAAGAAGCTGGTGGTGGTTTGACCGTTGTAAAAGATGGACAGCCTCTTCATACGCTTCCATTACCGATCTCTGGTCTATTATCAGATCAACCCGCACATGTGGTAAAAGAAAGCCTTCATGCACTCCATGAAGTGTTAAAAGAAACGGGTTTCGATTTAGACTTTAATCCATTTTTGACGTTATCCTTTTTGGCACTTCCAGTCATTCCGGATGTAAAAATGACGACAAAGGGATTGTTTGATGTCAGAAGCTTTCAGCATCTTCCCATTCAATCATAAAATGAAGAAAGAAGCCGCATTCTCAGGTATCTTCGTATATGTGGTTTCTTTAAATATTGACGAAAAAAAGAGACACAGCCTAAGGGCGTGTGTCTCTTTTTTTATTACACTTCCATAATAATCGGTAAGATCATTGGGCGGCGTCTTGTTTTTTCATAAAGGAAAGGTGCAAGAGTGTCAGTAATTTCGTTCTTAATTTCTGACCATTGTGTCGTCTTGCGTTCCATTACTTTTTCAAGATGCTTTGAAATTAAATCCTGTGCGTCATTAATGAGATCTCCAGATTCTCTCATGTAGACAAAGCCTCTTGAGATTAAATCAGGACCAGCAGAAATTTTGAATTCTTTCATGTCCATGCTGACGACAACAATGACAAGACCTTCTTCTGAAAGAATGCGGCGGTCTCTTAATACGATGTTGCCGATATCGCCAATACCGCTTCCGTCGATATATACGTTGCCTGATGGAATTTTGCCAGCGACACTTGCTTCGTCACCTTTCAGTGCAAGCACTTCACCGTTATCCATGATAAAGCAGTTTTCCTCAGGAATTCCGCAATCATTCGCAAGTTTAATATGCGTTTTTTGCATGCGATATTCACCGTGAATCGGCATGAAGAATTTTGGTTTAATCAAACGGAGCATCAGCTTTTGCTCTTCCTGTCCACCGTGACCCGATGTATGAATATTATTCAGTGAGCCATGAATGACCTCAGCACCAGCACGATAAAGCTGGTTAATGGTACGGCTTACGCTAATATTATTACCTGGGATCGGAGAAGATGAGAACACAACAGTGTCTCCAAGATTAATGGAAATCTGGCGGTGTGTACCGTTGGCAATTCGGGAAAGAGCTGCCATCGGTTCACCTTGGCTACCAGTACAAAGAATGGTGACTTTGTTTGCTGGAAGACGATTGATTTCATTATGTTCAATGAACGTGTTTTTTGGACATTTAATATAGCCGAGTTCTTGTCCAATATCAATTGCAGACTCCATACTACGTCCGAATACAGCTACCTTTCGGCCGTTGGCGACAGCAGACTCAATCACCTGCTGAAGTCTGTGAATGTTGGATGCAAAAGTTGCAAAGATGATACGTCCATCTACTTTTCTGAAGATGTCATCAATACTTTCACCTACGCGTCTTTCAGACATCGTAAATTCTGGGATTTCACTGTTTGTACTGTCAGATAAAAGACAAAGAACGCCTTCTTTACCGATCTCAGCCATTTTCGTTAAATTGGCAGGCTCGCCAACAGGGGTAAAGTCAAACTTGAAATCACCTGTATGTACGATGTTACCTGGAGGTATCTTAACGACAATTCCATAAGAATCTGGAATACTGTGCGTCGTTCTAAAGAAAGACACAGCTGTTTTCCTAAATTTAATGATATCTTCTTCTTCAAAAATGTGTAGCTTCGTTTGTCTTAGTAGACCATGCTCTTCCAATTTGTTACGAAGTAGGCCGATTGCGAGTTTGCCTCCGTAAACTGGAATATTTACTTGCTTGAGAAGGTAAGGGATACCGCCGATGTGGTCTTCATGTCCGTGAGTAATGAAAAGACCTTTGATTTTATCTTCGTTTTTAACTAAATACGTATAGTCAGGGATGACGTAATCAATCCCAAGAAGCTCATCTTCAGGGAACTTAATACCAGCATCAATTAAAATGATTTCATCTTGAAATTGAACGCCATACGTGTTTTTACCGATCTCGCCTAATCCGCCTAGCGCAAAAACTGCCGCCTGATCGTTTTTAACAAATTTCATTCCTCTCATAGCTCCAATACTTTAAAATTTTCACTTTCTCGTTCATAGTCTAAAAAAGCACCGTCTACAGGCTGAATGAATTCAATATTGTAGTTATGTTTTTTCAACTTTTCGCGTACGTCTCTTTCAGAAACCGCCTCAACGTATAGTGAATCTGTGTTTTCTCTTACAGGTACCTCCGTAGTACTTGCTTGAAAGAATACCTTATATATCATCCAAATCTCTCCTTAAATACCGTATGTTACACTCGCTTATTCTATTATATTAAAAAAACGCGCATAAGAAAAGTCTCAGAGAAAAAAGGACCTTCAGCAAATGTACGGAAGATCCTTTTAAGCAATCGATTTTTTACGAAGCATGTCCTTCCATTGTCTTCGAATTTTCTTACGCAGACGACGAAGCATCACAGGTCGCCTCCTTTCAGTATGAGGTTAAGGTTATATGAAACAGCGAATTCCGTTCTCTCTTTATACTTGTATTATATGATGTTTCCATTAAATGTTACATGGTTATATGTGGGAAATGGGCTTTTAAAAGGAAGTGGTTTCGTCAGCGGGAATCTTTCTGTATGATGAAGGGGATAGGGTATACATAACGAGAGACAGGTGACGAGATATGAATAAAAAAATTATCTTCTTTGATATCGACGGAACTTTATATGATCATGATAAAAAAATACCTCAATCAACGAAGCGAGCTGTTCGTTTATTAAAAGAAAAAGGGCATCATCTATTCATTGCATCCGGCCGTTCGCCTTTTCTGATTCAACCTATTTTAGAAGAATTAGCGCTTGACTCATTTATTGCTTATAACGGTCAATATGTCATGTATGAAGGACAAGTCATTTACCGTAACCCGCTCAAACAGAAGCTGATGGAGCAAATATACGAGACTGCGGATGATCATGATCACCCGCTTGTTTTTATGGGGGAAGAAACGATGAAGGCCTCTGTCCCGAATCATCCGTTTATCCATGAAGGGATCGGAACCTTAAAAGCAGAGCATCCCGAGCATGATTTGTCTTTCTTTAAAGAAAATGAGATTTATCAGATGCTTCTATTCTGTAAGGCAGAAGAGGAAAATCAATATGAGGCACTCCGTAAAGGGATTGACCTTGTCAGATGGCACGAGCTGTCAACAGACGTCTTGCCAAAAGGCGGATCAAAAGCCGAAGGAATTAAAAGAGTCATTGAAAGACTGCCTTACGATCAAAAGGATACGGTTGCTTTTGGAGACGGACTGAACGATAGAGAAATGATTTCGTTTGTTGGAACAGGCGTTGCCATGGGAAATGCCGTGAGTGAATTAAAAGCATTGGCTGATTTTGTGACGAAACGAGTGGATGAGGACGGCATATTCCATGCAGTAACCGAATTAGGCTTCATTGAAGAATGAAAAAAGAAGACCCGTTGATTGTTGGGTCTTCTTTTCATTAAGATTTGCCAATCGCAACAGCATTGTCTGGCTCGGCGAATGGCCGATCCTTTTCAATATGATCATAAAACATAATGCCATTTAAATGGTCAATTTCATGCTGAAAGACGATAGCTGGGAATCCCTTTAAGCGGATATCAATGTATTCGTCTTCAAGCGTTGAGGCCTTGACCCTGATCTTTTCGTAACGCGGGACAAATCCAGGGATGGACTTATCAACAGATAAGCAGCCTTCTCCAGTAGCTAAATAAGCTCTTTTGACTGAATGACTGACAATACGAGGATTGAAAAGAGCATAGCTGTATAGATGACCGTCCTCATCCTCACAGTGAACAGCAATCATTCGTTTACTAATATTGATTTGCGGAGCTGCTAGTCCAACGCCGGGTCTTAGTCCATATTTTTCAGCAATGTCTTCATCCTGACTATTTTTGACAAATTCGATCATGTCAGCTAGTTGCTGTTTATCCCGCTCTGTTGGCGGGAGTTCGACCGCTTCAGCGGTTTGTCTTAGGACGGGATGCCCGTCTCGTACGATATCATCCATGGTAATCACAAAACTTCACTCCTATTTCCTTTGTATGTAAAGTATATAAAATGATACACAACATATGCAATGAAATAAAGAAGACCGGTCGTCAGAGACCGGTCAGAGGTTTAGAGAGCCATTAGCAGCAGCCACCACCGCCGCCGCCTAAGAATGCTGCGCCTACAATGATCAATAGGATGAAAAGGACGACGATTAAAGCGAATGTACGTCCACCACCATATCCGTATCCACCACCATAACTTGGATAGCAGCAGCCACCGCCGTATCCATATCCGTAACCGCCGTATCCACCATACATACTTCCATGACTAAAATTAGACATACTTTTGACCTCCTTTGGAAATACACTCGGCCTCTCAGAAGTAAAGGCGAAGCGTGTAATATAAACTATGTATGAATACACTATTTGTATAGTCATGAGCCTATGGCATGAAAAAAATCTTCTTCAGCCTACTCTCTTTCCTTGTCACAAAAGACGATAGAAATTATAGTGGTATGTGGAGATGTAAAGGGGGACCCTGGAATGAGACAGGTGAATAGAAGCAGCAAAGCACGTGCTACTTTGGCGGGGATATGTGTCCTTGTTTTGGCCGGCTGCGGAGGGCAAAGTCCGCTCAAGGACATGCAAGATGCCATGACGAAAATGAGTGAAAAAGAGGCCTTATTTGAAAAAGAGCAAGATACATTGCAAAGGTATGAAAAAAAAGAGCAGCAGCTGTATTCTAAGATGGTTCAGACAACGAAGGACCATACAAAAACAGTATCAAGTTATTCTGACCAGGCATTAGCATCGGCAACGAAGCGTGAAGAACATTTGAAAACAGAAAAAGACAGTATGGATCAATCGAAAAAAGAATTTCAATCTGTAAAGGAGTCTGCCGGGCGGATAAAAGATGCAGCATTAAAAGATCAAGCAGATCAAACGGTGAAATTAATCGAGAAGAGATATGCGTCATACGATCAGCTATACCGTGAGTATCAAAAGGCGCTGAAACTAGATCAGCTTTTGTATCAATCCTTAAAAAAGAAAGATAAAGGATACGAGGATCTGAAATCCAAGCTGAAGACAGTGAATCGTTCTTACAGCAAAGTCAGAAAAGAAAGCAAGAAGTTCAATCAATATACAGACCAATTGAATGAGCATAAAAAGGCTTTATACAAAGCAGCAGATAAAGAGGCGAAAAATAGCTGAAAAGAAGACAAAGGGCTAAAATAAAGATCACTTTAGCCCTTTGTCAACAATCTAAAAGAGCTGAAAACAGCTCTTCTTTTATTTTTCGACAAAAACAAACATTTGCTATTGTAGTACAGTAGCAAAGTCTATACTATTACAGTTTTTGCTGTTTGTTAAACAGATTGATACAGTTCTCTATAAAAAGTAAAGCGAATACATTTATTTAAATAAAGCCGTTAAATCAATTGACGGACTATTTTTCTTGTTGTAAACTATTCTTTGTTAACAGAAGTTGTATTAGTTTTTTGTGAACTATCATTAATACAGTTGAAGAACTCAAAAGCGAGCGATCGTCCGATGTTTCGACAACGATCTTTGTGGCTATTATATACAGGAGTCATATGAGTATTTTGGGTTATCCTAATCTGTATGTATAAATGGATTCACGACAAATTGACTGTTAAAAGAAAGGAAGAGGTGACTTTAGAATGGCTGCAAAAACAAAAAAAGCAATTGTTGATAGCAAAAAGCAATTTGATGCCATCAAAAAGCAGTTTGAAACATTTCAAATTTTAAACGAAAAAGGCGAAGTCGTAAACGAAGTGGCAATGCCGGATCTTTCAGATGACCAATTAAAAGAATTAATGCGCCGTATGGTGTTTACACGAGTATTAGATCAACGTTCAATTTCATTGAACCGTCAAGGACGTCTAGGTTTCTACGCACCAACAGCTGGACAAGAAGCTTCTCAACTTGCAACTCACTTTGCACTTGAGAAAGAAGATTTCATTCTACCGGGATATCGTGATGTACCACAATTAATCTGGCATGGTCTTCCACTAACAAAAGCTTTCTTGTTCTCTCGTGGACATTTTGTTGGTAACCAAATGCCTGAAGATGTGAATGCACTTTCCCCTCAAATCATTATTGGTGCACAAATCATCCAAGCTGCTGGTGTAGCTCTTGGATTGAAAAAACGAGGTAAAAAAGCTGTTGCAATCACTTACACTGGTGATGGTGGAGCTTCACAAGGTGATTTCTATGAAGGCATTAACTTTGCAGGAGCTTACAAAGCCCCAGCGATTTTTGTTGTCCAAAACAACAGATATGCGATCTCTACGCCTGTTGAAAAGCAATCTGCTGCTCAAACGATTGCACAAAAAGCAGCAGGAGCTGGTATTGTCGGCGTACAAGTTGACGGTATGGATGCATTAGCTGTATATGCAGCGACTGCTGAAGCTCGTGAGCGTGCTGTAAATGGTGAAGGTCCAACATTAATCGAAACTCTTACATTTCGTTACGGCCCACATACAATGGCTGGTGACGATCCAACAAGATATCGTACAAAAGAAGATGAAAACGAGTGGGAGCAAAAAGATCCATTAGTTCGCTACCGCAAATTCTTGGAAAACAAAGGCCTATGGTCTGAAGAAGAAGAGAATAAAGTCATCGAAGATGCAAAAGAACAAATCAAACAAGCAATCAAAGAAGCTGACGAACAGCCTAAGCAAAAAGTCACTGACTTGATTGAAAACATGTACGAAGTTCAACCATACAACCTAGTTGAACAGCTTGAAATTTACAAACAGAAGGAGTCGAAGTAAGCCATGGCGCAAATGACAATGATTCAAGCGATCACTGATGCGTTACGCACAGAACTGAAAAATGACGAAAACGTTCTCGTTTTCGGAGAAGACGTTGGTGTAAACGGCGGCGTATTCCGTGCGACTGAAGGATTGCAAAAAGAGTTTGGTGAGGATCGCGTATTCGATACTCCACTTGCTGAATCTGGTATTGGCGGTCTTGCAATTGGCCTTGGACTACAAGAATTCCGCCCAGTAATGGAAATTCAATTCTTCGGATTCGTTTACGAAGTATTAGATTCTGTTTCTGGACAAATGGCTCGAATGCGTTACCGTTCTGGCGGACGCTGGCATTCTCCAGTGACAATCCGTTCTCCATTCGGTGGAGGGGTTCATACACCTGAGCTTCACGCGGACAGCTTAGAAGGTCTTATCGCACAACAGCCTGGTATCAAGGTTATTATTCCTTCAACACCTTACGATGCAAAAGGACTATTAATTTCTGCAATTCGCGACAACGATCCAGTTGTGTTCCTTGAGCATATGAAACTTTATCGCTCTTTCCGTCAGGAAGTTCCTGAAGAAGAGTACACAATTGAAATCGGTAAAGCTGACGTGAAACGTGAAGGTTCTGACCTTTCTATTATCACTTACGGTGCAATGGTTCACGAATCACTTAAAGCTGCTGAAGAACTTGAAAAAGAAGGCGTTTCTGCTGAAGTGATCGATCTTCGTACAGTCAGCCCGCTTGATATTGAAACAATCATCGCTTCTGTGGAAAAAACAGGTCGTGCGATCGTTGTTCAAGAAGCACAAAAACAAGCGGGTATTGCTGCAAACGTAGTAGCTGAAATTAATGATAGAGCAATCCTTAGCCTGGAAGCACCAATACTTCGTGTAGCTGCACCGGATACTGTATTTGCTTTCTCTCAAGCTGAAAGCGTATGGCTTCCAAACCATAAAGATGTACTTGAAACAGCTAAGAAAGTTCTTGAATTTTAATTAAATGATAGTGGGGGAAAAGAATTTATTTCTCTTCCCCTTTATCAATTTACATGATGGTGTAATGATTACACAAAAAGGGTTCAATAAAATCTAGGAGGCGAAAAACAGTGGCATTTGAATTTAAACTTCCGGACATCGGAGAAGGTATCCACGAAGGTGAGATCGTTAAGTGGTTTGTAAAACCAAACGACGAAATCAATGAAGATGACGTTTTAGCAGAGGTACAAAATGATAAAGCAGTTGTAGAAATTCCTTCACCTGTTAAAGGAAAAGTATTAGAATTAAAAGTTGAAGAGGGAACAGTTGCAACTGTAGGACAAACAATCATTACGTTTGATGCACCTGGTTACGAAAATCTTCAATTTAAAGGCAGCGAAGAAGAAGGCGAAGCGAAAACTGAAGCTCAAGTACAAGGTACTGCTGAAGCTGGTAACGAGCCTGAAAAGAAAGAACTGGCTCAAGAAGAAGCGGCAGCAGCAACTGGTGCTGGCGCACAAGAGCAAGTAGATGCCGATCCAAACAAACGCATCATCGCTATGCCTTCTGTACGTAAATATGCTCGTGAAAAAGGAGTTGAAATTTACAAAGTTGCAGGTACTGGTAAACATGGCCGTGTCTTAAAAGAAGATATCGACAGCTTCGTTAATGGTGGTTCTGCAAGTCAAGAAGCAGCACCTCAAGCAGCTGAAAGTGTGAAAGAAGAAGCAACTCCAAAAGCGGCAGCAGCTCCAGTTCTAGAAGGAGAATTCCCAGAAACTCGCGAGAAAATGAGCGGAATCCGCAAAGCAATCGCGAAAGCAATGGTGAACTCTAAGCATACAGCTCCTCACGTAACATTAATGGATGAAGTTGATGTAACAAACCTTGTTGCACATCGTAAACAATTCAAACAAGTTGCAGCTGATCAAGGAATCAAGTTAACTTACTTGCCTTACGTTGTAAAAGCTCTAACTTCTGCTTTGAAAAAGTACCCAGTACTTAACACTTCTATTGATGATAAAACAGATGAAGTTGTGCAAAAGCATTACTACAACATCGGAATTGCAGCTGATACAGAAAAAGGCTTGCTTGTTCCAGTTGTGAAAAATGCAGATCGCAAAGCAATTTTCGAAGTATCTAACGAAATCAATGAGCTTGCAACAAAAGCACGTGATGGTAAATTGGCTCCGGCTGAAATGAAAGGTGCATCTTGCACAATCACTAACATCGGTTCTGCTGGTGGACAATGGTTTACGCCAGTCATTAACCACCCTGAAGTAGCGATCCTTGGTATTGGCCGTATCGCTGAAAAAGCGGTTGTTCGTGATGGCGAAATCGTTGCAGCTCCAGTCTTAGCTCTTTCCCTAAGCTTTGACCATCGTATGATTGATGGAGCTACTGCGCAAAATGCCCTTAACCACATCAAGCGTTTATTGAATGATCCACAATTAATTTTAATGGAGGCGTAATGTTATGGTAGTAGGAGATTTCCCAATCGAAACAGATACTCTTGTCATCGGTGCAGGTCCTGGTGGATATGTAGCTGCTATTCGTGCTGCACAGCTTGGACAAAAAGTAACAATTGTTGAAAAAGGTACGCTTGGCGGTGTATGTCTAAACGTCGGCTGTATCCCTTCAAAAGCGTTAATCAATGCTGGCCATCGTTTCGAACATGTAAAGCATTCTGAAGACATGGGTATCAAAGCTGAAAACGTAACAGTTGACTTTACAAAAGTTCAAGAGTGGAAAGCTTCTGTTGTTAACAAATTAACAGGTGGAGTTCAAGGTCTTCTAAAAGGAAATAAAGTCGACATCGTAAAAGGTGAAGCTTATTTCGTAGACAGCAACTCTGTACGTGTCATGGATGAAAATTCAGCACAAACTTACACGTTCAAAAACGCAATTCTTGCAACTGGATCTCGTCCAATTGAATTGCCTACATTTAAATACACTGATCGTGTGATCAACTCAACTGGTGCTTTGGCACTTAAAGAAGTACCTAAAAAGTTAGTTGTGATCGGAGGTGGATACATTGGTACTGAGCTTGGAACGGCTTATGCAAACTTTGGAACTGAAGTTATCATCCTTGAAGGTGGAGACGAAATCCTTCCAGGCTTTGAAAAGCAAATGAGCTCTTTGGTGAAACGTAACCTCAAGAAAAAAGGAAACGTTGAAATCCATACAAACGCCCTTGCAAAAGGCGTTGAAGAAACATCTGATGGTGTTACTGTTACTTTCGAAGTAAAAGGTGAAGAAAAAACAGTTGATGCAGACTACGTTCTTGTAACAGTTGGTCGTCGTCCAAATACGGATGAGCTTGGCCTTGAGCAAGTTGGTGTTGAATTGACAGATCGCGGAGTTGTTAAAACTGACAAACAATGCCGTACAAGCGTATCGAACATCTATGCAATTGGTGATATCGTTGATGGACCACCACTTGCACACAAAGCTTCTTACGAAGGTAAAATTGCAGCTGAAGCAATCGCTGGAGAGCAAGCTGAAATTGATTACCTTGGTATTCCTGCTGTTGTATTCACTGAGCCAGAACTTGCAACTGTTGGATACACTGAAGCAGAAGCAAAAGAAGAAGGAATCGAAATCGTTGCAGCCAAATTTCCATTCGCAGCAAACGGACGTGCACTTTCTCTTGACGCAACTGATGGCTTCATGAAAATCATCACTCGGAAAGAGGATGGTCTAGTCATCGGTGCACAAATTGCGGGTGTTGGGGCTTCTGATATGATTTCAGAGCTTAGCCTTGCAATTGAAGCTGGCGTGACTGCTGAAGATATCGCAATGACAATTCACGCTCACCCAACACTAGGAGAAATCACAATGGAAACGGCTGAAGTAGCAATTGGAAGCCCAATCCATATCGTAAAATAATAAACCTATCAAATTTTTAGAAAGTATTCTTCCTTATGAATGAAGTGACCCCTGTCAAGTAGACAGTGTTAAAAAGACACTAAGCAGCCTGAGTCCTGTATTGATATGGGCTCAGGCTGTTTGATATAAATATATAAGTGGAAGGCACATTTCATTAATTTGTATTCATACGGTCTAATGCATGACATAAGGGCGATAAGATATCCTTTTTACTTCGGACATTTCCCTCAACCTTCACAATGACTTTATCATTATTGACAAGTAAAATAGCCGGTAACTCGTCTACTTCATTTTTCCAACCTTTACGATCCTCTTTCACAATCATCTTTGACATTTCCTTTGGGTACTGATTTTTTAAATCGAGCACTGCATCATAATAAGGACTTTCTTTATCAAGGTTTTCTGCATCAGTAAAAAAGAGAATCCTCGGTTTTTGAATATGATGGAGTTGGTCTGTCTGATTCGGTATGATATACGCAAATGAGCATGAACTAAATACAAAGAGCATAGGGAATATAATGAGAAGTGTCCTCATAAAATTCAATCTATTCACCTCAAAATCCTTTGGGGTTGTACCAACATTTTTAGGAGCTGATTCTTTGTTAGCCAATCTAGTGTATCACGTCCGTTTTCACAATCTTCAATTGTTACTCAATTGTTATAGAATTGATATGAAGCAAAATACAATTGAAACGTTCCCTCAATATGATGAGGAAAAAGCATATATTTATAAAAAATGATTAAATGTGTCATACAATTAACCGTTGACAACTTAAATATGACATCATATTATAGAGATAAGAAATACATTAAACGTTTTCAAACTATGAGTGAAGAAAAGGGGAATGTACGTGTACGTGGGTACAATTATTTGTCAAGATTGCAATGAAACCATTGATCAATTTGAGAATGAAAAAGTGACAACGCTTTATGGAACGTGTGGTCACTGTCATTGCTGTGATGAAGCCTCTGAATAAATAAAAAAGCATGCAGCTCCCTACGGGGCTGCATGCTTCAGCTTGTAGACAAAGTCTACAAGCTTTTTTGTATAATAAGGGTAATAACACAATTCTGCGGGGGATGAACATGTTATCGAAACGTGAAGAAGAGAGAAGAAATCAATTAGAAGTAGTGGCTTTA